>JABDPH010000006.1 GCA_013042925.1 Eudoraea sp. | reverse complement strand
GTCTGTGGTATCTCCCGACGGAACATATGAAACATCAGATGGTTCCCGATTGAAGCTGAAGAATGGGGAATGCTTAGATGGTGATGGTATCAAGTATAGGAATGAATACCAGTATCGCTATAAAGTTGGTCAGGAAAATAAAGGATTAACACAGGATCAAATTCGGGAAAGAAATCAGAATAGAGTACAATACTCTCTGGTCGATGGGGAAATGTATTTGGTAAGGAATCAGAGCCAACATCGTTTGGAAGAAAGTTTGGATCTTGGAAATGGAGTAGTAGTGAATCCGGATGGAAGTTTTCAAACCAGAGATCAAAAAAGATTACAACTGAAAGATGGACAATGCCTGAATACGGATGGTCAAATGTTCAGCAATATGTATCAATATCGAAAAATGATACTCCAAAAAAATATGGCCCCTAATAAAAAGATGATTAAAAAAGGCATCAAAAAACCTACTGCTAAAAAGAAGAAAAAGATTACTAAATAGGAATTATTACGGGCTTCGACTGATTGCAGGAGGAGCCCATTATTCATTTAAAGTAATCTAAAATGAAAGTAGGACTAACTTTTTATTTTGTAGTATTCTTGTTTGCCCCTTTTTTCCTTTTGGCACAGGAACCCATTAAAAGTAATATTTATAAGGTTGATGAAGACTTTTCCTATTTTTTAGGTGATGTAAGCTATATTAATGATTACGTTTTTATGGGAAGGCGCGATTCCATTGCCGCCCCTTATTTGTTTCCATCAATAGGGTATTATAATAAATCAGGGTTTTTTGCTGATGCATCTTTGTCATTCCTTACTGGATCTGAAGCCAGTAGGGTTGACCTTGCCTTGATTAGCACAGGATACAACTATGTTTCAGAAAAGTTCAGTGTCGGGATTTCGGGGACTGCTTACTTTTTTAATGAGGAAAGCAACAATGTTATGTCTGCTGTGGTGGGTGATCTCACAGGAATTATTAGTTATGATTTTAAATTACTCGAAACTACACTCTATTTAAGTAATTATTTTAATGATGGCAGCAAAAATGATTTTATTGGTGGTTTGATGTTTGACCGTGCTTTTTATGCTTTGAGTAAAAATCTTTTAATTAACCCCAGGATTTCTTTTTACGCCGGCTCACAATATTTTTATCAGCAATACTTCAGAAGCAGCCGTCTGGGAAATAGAAAAGGCAAGGGGATGGGTAATACTGGTTCTGGAGTACCAAATTCCAATATGGTTAATATTGAAGAAGTTCAAAAATTTAAATTCCTTAATATAGAACTCGAAATTCCATTCCATTACACTTACAAACATTTTATTTTTTCATTTAATCCTATGCTGGCGTTGCCCCAGAGCAGTACAACAATTTATAATGAAGACACTTTAATCACTGAAGATCTAGAGCCCGTTTTCTATTGGTCAGCCGGAATAAGCTACTGGTTTATTCCTTAATTAATGTATCTTTAAAACAAATCATAAGGTTTATGATAATTCATAATTTTGGAGCTGAAAATTCCTTACTAGATCAATTCGTCGCAGAACTGAGAGATGTAAATATCCAAAAGGATTCCATGCGTTTCCGCAGAAATATTGAACGAATTGGGGAAATCTTGAGCTATGAATTAAGCAAAACCCTGAATTATAAAGTTAATACAGTGCAGACCCCCTTTGGTCATAAGGCGATGTCATTACCAGTAAATAACCTTGTATTGTGTTCTGTATTAAGGGCCGGTTTACCTTTACATCGCGGGTTATTAAATTACTTTGATAAAGCGGAAAACGCATTTATTTCAGCTTATAGGCATCACCCTAATGGGGGTGACGAATTTGATGTCATTGTCAAATATTTTGCTGCTCCGGCTTTAGGCGGTAAAACCCTGATACTAACAGACCCTATGCTGGCTACCGGAAAAACTTTAGAAAATGTATTAAACGCCTTAAAAAGTCATGGCCAACCCAAACAGATACACATCATTTCTGTTATTGGATCTAAAGCCGGGATTGCATATGTAAAAAGTGTTTTCCCTGAAAATACGCATTTATGGATCGCTGCCATTGACGATGAATTAACCGGCAAAGGATATATAATTCCGGGGTTGGGCGATGCCGGCGACCTATCCTACGGAACCAAACTTTAAAATTTCCTTTGACAACGCTTAAATAGGCGACTATACCTATACTTCTCCTTTCTATTTAGAAAATTCAGTTCAAATATTCTGTAACATTTGTTACCCGATATCGGTAACATTGGTTACTGTCCGCACATTCTTCTAGGTCTAATTTTGTATCAAATTAATTAGTTGATGAAGAATACATTAAAAATACTGGTCATGCTCAGCGCATTTTATATAAATGCTCAAAACAGCGTACTTATTACCAAGGGAGAGGTCATGAACAGGGTGATGGAGCACAATACAACCTTAAAGATCACTGAAAAGGATATTATAGCTGCTGAAGGTGATTACAGACAAACCAATGCTGTCTTATTACCTAATATTAGCCTTTCACATACAGGAGTTGCTACGAATAATCCTTTGATGGCATTTGGTATTAAACTAAATCAGCAAATTGTAACGCAAGCCGACTTCAATCCTGATCTCCTGAATAATCCGGATCAAATTCAAGATTATGCAACAAGGTTTGAGATACAGCAACCCTTGTTGAATTTTGATGGGTTTTACCAACGTAAAGCAGCAAAAGCTAAGCTAACAGCTTCGGAATATCAATCCGGGCGTACCAGGGATTATCTCAGGCTGGAAGTAGAAAAAGCATATATGCAATTACAGTTGGCTTACAAAACAGTAGAAGTCCTTGAAAAAACAAAGGAGACATCAATAGAAAACAAGAGGCTGGCAGAGAACAGCTTCAGGCAAGGGTATCTTCAAAAATCTGATGTACTAGCTGTAGAAGTTCGATTAACCGAAATTGATAATCAACTGCAATATGCTAAAAGCAACATTCACAATACCTCAAATTACCTTTCGGTTATGATGAATGATTCTACCTACCAGCTATTAACCCCGGTAGATTCTCTTGAGATTTTTCCCAATCAATTTTCTTTAAGAAATGTATCAGAGAACAGAAAAGATATTTTGGCTATGGAATCAGCTAAGGAGGCTTATTATCAAAACTACAGATCAGATAAAATGAGTTTTTTACCTAAGCTCAATGCTTTTGGGTCATACGAATTACATGATGACCAGGTGTTTCAGGGAGGTGCTAACAGCTATTTCTTCGGTGCCGAATTGAGGTGGGATATATTAAATGGTACAAAACGTTTTGGGAAAGCACATAAAAGTAAAGCCGAGTTCGAAAAAGCAAAATTGGAACTAGAGCAATACAAATCGGAAAGTCAGGTAGAGCTCAATAAGGCGAGGCGCATGCTTCAGGATACAAAGAATAACCTGGAGCTCACGACCCTCGCTTTAAACCAATCAAAAGAAGCATTAAGAATACGCAGTAATCGTTTTGCGCAGGGTCTGGAAAAAACAACGGATCTGCTCCTGGCAGAAACGCAATATGCCCAAAAACAATTGGAATATTATTTCACCATTTTTCAGCACAATTCTGCTGTAGCCTACATGGAATTTTTAACAAAAGAATAATTAAATGATAATTAATAAAAATCGAAATATGCAAAAGTTATATGTTTTACTTCTGATACTACTTGTCTGGAGTTGTGGAAATAAAGAGCAAAAAGAGCAAGAAGTAAATGACTCCGTTATTCCCGTAACAGTAAAAATGGTTGGTGAAATTGAGGGCCCTGCTATGATTTCTACAAGTGGGAAGATAGAAGCCGTTAAAAGCGCCAACCTAAGTACAAGAATGATGGGACATGTAGACAAGATATATGTCAGGATAGGGGATAGGGTAAGAAGAGGACAACTGTTATTGAGCATCAACAATATGGATCTGTCTGCAAAGCTGGCTCAGGTAAACGCCGGAATAGCCGAAGCTACTGCTGCTTATAATAATGCGGAGAAAGATCTGAAAAGATTTACGGTATTGTTTGAGGAAAAAAGCGCAACCCAAAAAGAACTCGATGATATTACCGCAAATTTCAGCATGGCAGAGGCAAGATTGGAAGCCGCCAGGCAAATGAAGAATGAAGTAAATGCGCAGTTTTCTTATGCAGATATTCGTGCGCCATTCAGTGGTGTAGTAACCAATAAGTTCATAAATCCCGGCGATATGGCAAATCCCGGAATACCTCTTCTTGAAATAGAAGCTCCTGGGAAATATCAGGTGTTGACTTTAGTGCCGGAATCTGAAATAACAAAAATCAAACAGGGTATGGAAGTGCAAGTGAACTTAAATTCCTTAAATGAGAATATTCAGGGAGAAGTTGTTGAAGTAAGCAGCTCATCTAAAAATACAGGCGGGCAGTACCATGTAAAAGTATCCTTATCGGAAACAAGTGCTCCTGTCTTGTCAGGCATGTATGCCACAATTAAATTTCCTGTAACAGCAGAAAATCAATCAAGAGCGGCATTAATACCAATTGAGGCCGTTGTTCATAAGGGGCAATTATCAGGGGTGTATACAGTAAGTGAGAGCAATACAGCACTTCTGAGATGGTTGCGTTTAGGACGGTCATATGGTGACAGGGTTGAGGTGTTATCAGGTCTGTCAGCCGATGAAAGTTTCATTGTTTCATCTAATGGAAAATTATATAACGGGGCTAAAATAGCTATACAATAGATTCGGGGCAGGATTATTTACCACTACCTGGAAAAGAAGTTTATAAAGCAATACTAATAATATGAAAGAAGGATTAGCAGGGAAAATTGCAAAGTTGTTTATAGGATCTAAACTGACAGTACTCCTAATGATAGTTTTTATGATCATTGGGGTATATAGCTCCTTTTTGATTCCAAGGGAGGAAGAACCACAGATTGATGTTCCCATTGCCGATATTTTTGTGGGGTATCCGGGGGCCAGTCCAACCGAAGTTGAATCAAGGGTAGTAAAACCATTGGAAAAACTTATCTCCAATATCAAAGGGGTAGAATATGTTTATTCTACTTCTATGAAGGAACAAGCCATGGTTATTGTACAATTTTATGTAGGTGAGGATATTGAGAGGTCTTTCGTTAAACTCTACAACGAGATTAACAAACATATGGATATCATGCCACAGGGTGTGACTTTTCCGTTGGTAAAAACCAGGGCTATTGACGATGTGCCAATGCTTGGACTAACCCTGTGGAGCGAAAACTATGATGATTACCAATTAAAACAGATTGCACAGGAACTTTCTGACGAAATTGAAAAGATTAATGATGTCTCGGCGATTAAGAAAATTGGCGGTAGAAACAGGCAATTAAGAGTAGTGCTGGACAAAGATAAGATGGCAGAAAGCGACCTGGACTTCCTTGCCGTTGCCCAAATGATAAAAGCCAATAACAGCCAACTTAGCGGGGGATCTTTTGATAAGTACGACACTGAGTTTACAGTAACCACAGGAAGGTTTCTGGAAACTACCGAGGATGTTGAAAACCTTGTTGTAGGAATTCAGCAGAATCAACCAATATACCTTAAGCAAATTGCTAAGATATATGACGGAGCAGAATTACCAAAAAACTATGTTTCACTTGGTTTTGGTCAGGCGAGCCAAAATGTACAGTCCTATAATTCTGAATACCCTGCGGTTACCATTTCTGTTGCTAAACGAAAAGGAGCTGATGCCATGAAGATTTCGGATATCATCTTAAAAAAGGTAGATCATTTAAAACAAAATTTAATCCCGACAGATGTTCATGTAGAAGTTACACGTAATTATGGAGAAACCGCTTCTCAAAAAGTATCAGAACTGCTTATGCACCTTATTGGGGCCATTATAGCGGTAACATTTGTAGTTATGCTGGCAATGGGCTGGCGAGGAGGTTTAGTTGTCTTCTTATCCGTTCCAATTACTTTCGCTCTTACACTTCTGAGCTACTATATGCTGGATTACACGCTTAACAGGATTACACTTTTTGCGCTGGTATTTGTTACAGGTATTGTTGTAGATGATTCGATAATTATTGCGGAGAACATGCACCGTCATTTTAAAATGAAACGCTTGCCGTTCAAACAGGCCGCGCTCTATGCAATAAATGAAGTTGGTAACCCAACAATTTTAGCCACATTTACGGTAATTGCCTCTGTTTTACCAATGGCTTTTGTATCCGGATTAATGGGCCCATATATGTCTCCAATGCCAATTGGAGCATCTATTGCAATGATATTGTCTCTGTTTGTTGCGCTGACAATCACTCCATATCTTGGTTTTATATTTCTACGTGAAAAAGAAAAACAAGGGAAGAAAAAAGAAGAGAAACAACTCAACGAGACTTTGATATACAAGATCTATGAAAAATTTGAAAAACCCTTACTGGAAAATAAGAAGAAACGCTGGATATTTTTGGGAATAACTTTCTTCCTGCTGCTTGCTTCGGTGGGTATGTTCTTTACAAAGTCAGTTGCTGTTAAAATGTTGCCTTTTGATAATAAAAATGAATTTCAGGTTGTCATAGACATGCCTGAAGGCACCACGCTAGAACGCACTGCTGTTGTTGCTAAAGAAATTTCTCAGTATCTGGCAACACGTCCGGAAGTAGTTAATTATCAAAGTTACGTGGGTACATCTGCTCCTATTACTTTTAATGGCTTAGTACGTCATTATGATCTGCGAGGTGGAAGCAATATGGCCGATATTCAGGTGAATTTAGTAGATAAACACGACAGAAGTGAGCAAAGCCATGATATAGCCAGTCTTCTGCGCCCTGAAATCCAAAAAATTGGCAAGAAGTATAATGCAAATGTCAAGGTGGTTGAAGTTCCTCCAGGACCACCTGTACTATCAACTATTGTTGGAGAAGTCTACGGTCCGGATTATAATAAGCAGATTGACATTGCGAACCAGGTACAAAACCTTTTAATTAATACGCAGGATGTTGTGGATGTGGATTGGATGGTAGAAGCGGACCAAACGGAATATGAATTTATCATAGACAAGCAAAAGGCGATGCTTTACGGGGTGGCACCTCAGCAGATCACTCAAACATTAAATATGGCACTTTCAGAGAGAGCCATAACTAACTTATATGACGAAGATGCCTCTAATCAGGTAGGTCTGGTACTCGCTTTGGAAGAAAAAGAGAAATCAACTATAGCTGATATTTCTCAACTCAAAGTTAAATCCAGTATGGGAACAATGAATACCATTGGAGATTTAACAGAAATTGATAAAAGCATAAGCGCCAAAAGTATTTATAGAAAGAACCAAAAAAGAGTAGTCTATGTGACTGGCGATATGGCAGGTGAACTGGAGAGCCCAGTATATGCCATCCTTGGAATGACAGATAAATTAAATGAAATTGATATTCCAAAAGGATACGGACTTGAAGAACTTTACATTAAACAACCCGATTTTGAAGATGATTACACCATAAAATGGGACGGAGAGTGGCAGATTACACTGGAAGTTTTCCGGGATTTAGGAATTGCGTTTCTTGGGGTAATAGTCATTATCTATATTTTAATCGTGGGTTGGTTCCAGAATTTCAAAGCTCCTATTGTGATGATGGTGGCCATACCGCTATCCCTGGTAGGGATTGTTTTAGGTCATTGGTTGCTAGATGCCTTCTTTACAGCTACTTCTTTTATTGGGATGATTGCATTGGCCGGTATAATGGTAAGGAATTCAGTATTGCTTATCGATTTTATTAATCTGCGTGTTGGAGATGGGGTTCCATTAAATCAAGCGGTTATTGAAGCCGGGGCTGTAAGAACAACACCTATTTTATTAACTGCAGGAACGGTTGTCATTGGTGCTTTTGTTATTCTTTTTGATCCAATTTTCCAGGGCTTAGCAATTTCACTTATGGGAGGGACCATTGCTTCAACAATATTGACCCTGTTGGTGGTGCCACTGGTATATTATTTAATAGAACGTAAAAATCACAAAATATGAAACTACTTATTGTCACCGTTGTTGAGCAATACGAAGAGGCCATTCTGGAACTTTTTAAGAAAGCTAAAATTGAAAATTTTAGCGGTTCAGAAATAGATGGGTACAAACAACAAGCATCTCTGTTAATGACCTCGAAATGGTTTCCCGGTGTTAAAGGGGGAGTAGAATCCAGTTTGTTTTTCTCCTTTACCACAGATGAAAAAATAGATGTCCTATTTAGCTTAATAGAGGTGTTTAATGAAAATTTGGTAACTAACAACCCCATTAAGGCGATTGTAGTTCCAATAGAAAGATCAATTTAAAAGATAATTATTATGAAAAACAGGATTGTCAGGGCTGTTGCCGGAATCTTTATTCTACTAAGCCTGGTGCTTGCCATTTACGTAAATATTAATTGGCTTTGGTTTACTGCCTTCGTTGGTGTTAACCTACTGCAGTCTTCATTTACGAAATGGTGTTTAATGGAGGATATCTTAACCAAATTCGGGATAAAGGATTGACCAATATCTTTCCGACTTTCTATTTGCACTGATAAACTACTAGTATCTAAAGGATTAACTACTTAGGGAGATATCAATAATTGATTTAAATCTCATCAACAAGCAGGGTTGGATTTATTTATGGAATTATAATAACTTTTTATAACTTTTAAAGTAAGGTTTATCCCGAAAATCCTACTTTTATGGCATACTAATTACAGTTATATAATTGATCATGTCAGAAAAAAATGAACGTGTAAAAACACTCATACTAGGTTCAGGCCCTGCTGGTTATACCGCCGCAATTTATGCAGCCAGAGCAGATTTAAAACCGGTGATGTATACCGGGTTGGAACCCGGCGGGCAATTAACCACCACAACGGAGGTCGATAATTTTCCGGGCTATCCTGAAGGAATAGACGGACCTACAATGATGGTACAGTTGCAGCAACAGGCAGAACGCTTTGGAACAGAAGTGCGCATAGGAATGGCTACTGCAGTGGACTTCAGCAATGAAGTTGGGGGCATTCACAAAGTAACTATAGATGATTCCAAAGTAATTGAAGCGGAAACAGTGATTATATCAACAGGTGCAACTGCAAAATATTTGAATATTCCAAGTGAACAACGTTTGCGCGGGGGAGGTGTTTCAGCATGCGCCGTATGTGATGGTTTCTTTTATAAAGGTCAGGACGTTGCAATAGTAGGTGGTGGTGATACAGCAGCGGAAGAGGCGTCTTATCTTGCTAATATTTGCAACAAAGTTACCATGTTGGTTCGGAAGGATTATATGAGAGCCTCCAAAGCCATGCAACATAGGGTTAACAGTCTGGACAACATTGATCTTCGGTACAATTCAGAAGTGGATGAGGTGTTAGGCGATCAGGTTGTAGAAGGTTTACGAATAGTGAACAATAAAACCGGAGAAAAAGAAGAAATTCCTATTACCGGATTCTTTGTTGCCATAGGGCATAAACCAAATACTGATATATTTAAGGGACAGCTAGAGATGGATGAAACGGGTTATCTAATAACACCAGGTAAATCCACTAAAACAAGTAAACCGGGAGTTTTTGCAAGTGGTGATGTTCAGGATAAGGAATACAGACAAGCCGTAACTGCTGCAGGAACAGGTTGTATGGCGGCCTTAGACGCTGAACGCTATCTGGCAACCATAGAAACACCTCAGGAAGTATCCTGAATTAGAAAACATTGATAATAAAAAAAGACCGTCAGGAATGGCGGTCTTTTCTTTTCAAAGTATGCAGATACTAATCTGCTCTTTTGTAATTTTCTGAGAAAGTCCTGTTACCTTCTGCATCAGTTGATATCTGACTATAGGTATTATCCTGCAATTCTAATTCAAAAGTAAATTTTCTTAAAGTTTCCAAATCTCTCATCATACCTTTATCACCATATTCTATGGTTTCCATTAATTGACCCTCTGTTAATTTATAGGTTCCATAGCCAAACCTTCCAACAACGTCATTACCATCTGCGTCTTTAGTATCGCTAGAAGTAGTACGAGACCACATGACCTTGCCGTCGTAAAACATTTTAACTTGTCTGTAACCTTTAGCAAGAGGTACAGTATCAATAATGTTTTCACCATCATAGTTATAAAAGCTTTGTAGCTCCCAAGTGCCTTCAATTGTATGCATCGTGTTAGGTTTCAATGATGTTAGCGCTGCGGCACTGATTAGCAGCACCATCACTAAAACCAATCCTAGTAATTTCTTCATGTTAGTGTATTTTAATATGATTCTTAAATATATCTTAAAAGTTACAATTTTTTTGCGAAACTAACGGAATATCAGGAAACAAATTCTGAATTGTCAATGGGTTGCTACTAGTTTAATTCTTAATCATAAAAAGAATTAATAAGTGAGGTAAGTTTTTTAATGTCTTTCTCAGCATGTGAGGCTGTCAGTACAATCCTGCTTTTTAAGCTCGCGTCTTCTGAGGGGTAGTTGAAATCAGTTACAATGATACTGTTGTTCAATAGAAATTTTGTCAGCTCAGGATCGGAATAACCAAATACCGGGAAACCTTCTATATAGGTAAACTTCTTTTGATGATTTAATTCATTTAAGAAAAGCACCATATTAAAATCCAAAATCCCTTTTTTGGATTTATAAATTTCTTTAGCCTGCATTAATGTAGCCATACTTGCCGGCGATGCGGGTGAGGCACCGGCGTAGAAATCAGTTTTTAATACTTCTTTTATCCTTGTGCTGGTGCCAAAGATTGCTCCTGCATCAATACCCAACGCCTTACCCAAAGAGCAGCAAATTAATAGATCTAATGGTTTTAACCTGGAGAGGATTTGAAAAACACCACTATTTCGGGGGCCTATTTGCCCTATCCCGTGCGAATCATCTGCCACAAGAATGCATTTATCTAAAGGGAGTGAAGTTAAACCTTGAAACTGCGGGTAATTGTAGCCCGAGAAATCTATGGAGTCCAAAAGAATGACCGGTATTACGTCTGTATTTGATGCCAGATGGTCCCTTAATGCTATATTCAAAGCTGAATAGGTGATATATGGTTTAATGTTAGTTTGGTATAAGGCAGAGTGACTGTTTGGGGTATAGAATAACCTGTATTGCTTAGAGCTGAATAAATTACAAATCAACTGGCCCGCAAGATATCCGGAAGACAGGGTTGCACAGTCTTCACAACCCACCCAATTAGAAAGGTAATTTTCTGCTTCTCTATAAATAGACAGCTGAACATTGGATTTTCTGGAAGCCCCATATCCTGTGCCATACTTTTTGATGTTTGTGATAAAAATATTCTGGAATTCCCTATCAGTTTGTGTTCCAAAATAGGCCGTGCCACCAAAATAGAGAAATTTCTTTCCCTTGATTACAATTTCACGTCCCGGAAAAGAATCAATTTTAGAGGTCATATTAATAATTCTATTCCACTACCATTTATTGCAGGAAAAACAACATGGCCGGTTTCTTTAATTTCAACCCCTTTTGCAATATCATCAGCTAATAACATTGCCCCATCCATATCAACATAATCTAATTTTGGTAATAGCTGTGCGATGGCAGAAATCCCCACAGTAGATTCCGTCATACAACCCACCATAACTTTTAAATCTAATTCCCTCGCTTTATCTATCATTCGCAAGGCAGGTGTCAGACCTCCACATTTGGTAAGTTTAATGTTTATGCCATTAAAATGAAGCCAGCATTTTTCTACGTCACTTTCTTCTATACAACTTTCGTCTGCAATTACAGGAAGAACACTTTGGTGAATTACTTTCTCCATACCCTCCCAATCATCAGCCTTTAGAGGTTGTTCTAAAAATTCAACACCCAATTCTTTAAGCAAAGGCGCATTATGAATGGTCTCTGTCGCGGTCCAGGCACAATTAGCATCAATCCTGAAAATTGCTGTCGTATGTTTGCGCAACTCTTTAATAATGGCGACATCATTGTCTGTTCCTAACTTAATTTTGTAAATAGGCCACGGTTTTTCTTTCATTTTGGCGACCATATTGTCTATGGTATCGAGGCCAATTGTATAATTGGTAATTGGATAATTTTCAATCGAAGTACCCCAAATCTCATACAATGGTTTCTCTACGATTTTGCCATAGAGATCATGGGCGGCAAGATCCAGAGCACATAGCGCAAAGTTGCTCAATCCCTTTGAAGCAATAAAAGAGTAAAAATCTTCTGGAGTATTAAAATTGTAAGTCTCTATTTCCAGGCGAACACCCTCTATTTCAGAGATCATGCTTTCACAGCTAATATTATAATACGGATTTGAAGTTGCCTCACCATAACCGGTATAGTTATCGGAAGAGAGAGAAACTATTAAAGTATCTTGTGAATCATGCGATTCCCTGGAAATACTAAAAGTATGTTGTAAGCTTAAAGTGTACTTTTTAAGATTCAGATCCATTCATAAATTGTTTAATACGAATATAGATAAAACCCATATATGACGAAAAAAACCCCGGTAAGAATACCGGGGTCAAAATATCAATGTTTAGGAAAAAGTATGTTGTTATATATTGTCTGGCTCGTCTTAGTTTTTATGAACGCTTCCGGAAACAGATTTCTTCATTTGAACTGTGGCTTCACCAGTATAGGAAATATCCGCTCCGCTGCTGGCATCAGCAATCAGACTTTTAGATACATTTACAGAAATATCGGCTCCGCTGCTTGCATCGGCATGGCAGGTTTGTACTATAAAGTCACGCGCCTTAATGTCCGAACCACTGCTGGCATTGGCATATAGCATATTAGCTTCGCCAGATACTCTAATATCTGCACCACTGCTTGTATTGGCATCAACCTCATCGGCACTTAATTCTACTTGCAGATCGGATCCGCTGCTGGCATTCAAAGATATTTTGTCAGATTCAATAACAGTTTTCCCTATTAAATCAGCACCGCTGGAAGATTCCAGTCCGGTAATATCAGGCAAAGAAACATATACTTTTTTGGTAGCTCTGCCAATATTTTCAATAGCATGTATTTTTAGTTTTCCATCTCGGATATCTGTTCCAATAAGGTCTATAATATTTTCATCTGCTTCTACGGTAATTTCAAAATCTTTTGCCTGGGTAACATAAACATCCAGACCTTCCTGGGCAGATACTACAGTAAACTCTTCAGTAACCTCTCTCTGGTCCTCGGCGACAATACCATTTCCTTTTTTGCCGTCTCCGAAGTTAATGTCAAAGGCACAAGATGATAGAAATAGTGCCAGGATAAATGCGATCGTAATTCTTGCTAATGTTGTCATGATAGTCGTTTTTGTAAACCCAAATATTACGGGTTTTTGATTAATTGTTTACTTATTTAATTTGATTGATAAAATTCTATGTTTCCGTTAGAAATATTAAAAATGAATTACTCAATTGTTGAATTCAATTGATGAATTGTAAGCTTCTAGTTATTCTCATTGGTTTTTATCTCAACTCCGTCCTCATCAATTTTCATTTTAAAGGATTCACCATCGTCCTTAATGTCAATATCTACTCCTTCCTCATTTATAATTATGCGACCATTTTCATCTTCATCATCTTCCTCTCCAAGGTCTTCCGGACAGTCCAGACATTTTAGTATTCCATTATCCTGCATAAGCCATTGATAATCTACGATATTACTTCTATAAATATCTTTGTCGTAACGGGTTACTCTTCCAATATGGCGTTTGGCAGATTCGTCAAATTGTACTACACTATTTGAAGGAACAAAAACGGTTACTCTTACTTCCTGATCCCTTACCTTATTTTTCGCATCTGTAGTATAAAAATTGTCTAACAGCAGGGTATTAGCCTCCACGGAATATGCATAATCAATTTTAGTTGCCCTATCTTTTGCACTTTCAAAAGAACTTCCGTCTGCGTCTTTTCGAATGCGAATATGCGCAAGAGTATCCTGAGATTTTTTAATGTCAAACCTCACATCATTGTCAAACAGCAATTTATCTCCTTCTTCATTATAGGTAATCGTCATTCCATTTATACCTACGTTTTCCTGATTTTCGTAAAGATCACTCGCCATCAAACTAATACGCAATGTATCTAACCCATCGGGAAAATACAGATCTTCTTTAACAGTAGTTGTTCCGCTAAATGCGTGTGCCGAAACTTGTTGAATACCAAGGACACTTAACCCGATGATTGCTAGAAGCCATAGTCCTAATAAAGAAAACTTTGCTATGTTTCCGATTGATTTCAGGTTATTTACCAGGATTTTTAATCCAAGATATAACAGAAAGAAAAACGGAATCCCTACTGCGAAAAAGCATAATAATGAAACAAGCCAAACAGGGGCAGAGGTGGAATTTACCATGTCATAAAAGTCTATTCCGGGGATATGCACAATATCCAAAATTCCAACGGTAAAAAATCCTACAAAGAGACCGATTAAAGTTGCTGCTCCTATTATGATTAATAAGATCCCAATAAATTTTCCAAAAACTTTGAATAGGAACATAATAACGTCGCCAAGGGCATCGAAAAACGTTTTACCACTGCTTTTAACCTTATTGCCTACTTTTTCGTAATCTACACTCTTTACTTTATCCGCAACGTCATCAAAACCCTCTTTAACTTTTCGCTCAATATTACTGATATTAACAGGCTCTCCTCTCATATCTAATTTCTGAGAGGTGGTTGCAGCTTCCGGCACCAAAATCCAAAGCAGGATATATGCAATAAATCCAAAACCTGTGAAAATAGCGAATACAATAAAAATCAGACGTATCCAGATGACATCTAATCCCAGATAGTGTTCCAGGCCGGCACATACACCTCCAATATATTTATTGTCAATATCTCTATAGAGCTTTTTAACTTTTGACCTTGGTTCACTGCTTCTTCGTGGTTCATCTTCAAAAATGTCCTCATCTACCATATAGTCTTCCGGTTGCCCCATAATATTGATGACTTCATCTACTTCTTTAAGGGTGATAACCTGTCTGTCATTTTCCATTTTTTCCTGGAAAAGTTCCGCTATCCTGGCTTCGATATCAGCAATGATTTCATCGCTCCCGGCTGTACCGGAAAATGAGCGCTTTATTGATTCCAGATAACGCTGTAATTTGTTAAATGCTTTTTCATCTATGTGAAAAAGTATATTTGCGAGATTTATATTTACTGTTTTGTTCATTATTAGTTGTTTTTAGTATTGGTAACCAAATTAACTGCACCTCTAAGTTCATCCCAGGTTATATTTAATTCTTTAAGGAACACTTTACCTGTTTCTGTAAGAGCGTAATATTTCCTTGGTGGGCCGGAGGTTGATTCCTCCCAGCGATAATTCAGCAAGCCTGCGTTCTTTAACCTGGTAAGTAAAGGATAAATTGTGCCCTCAACTACCAGCATTTTTGCATCCTTAAGGGTGCTCAGAATTTCGGACGCATATTTATCTTCTCCTCTAAGAATGGAGAGTATGCAATATTCCAAAACTCCCTTTCGCATCTGTGCTTTTGTGTTTTCTATGTTCATAATATCATAATTCTGTTTTGTGCTGCTCCGCTTACTGCGGTTTTGATTCAGCATCTGGTTAACTGTTCGTTTTTTTGTTTTTCATTTGATGATGATTGATAAATAAACTCTTTTTTATTGATGAATAACTCCTATTATACAGCGTGATTAGTGCTGTTTATTATTTTATAAAATTGATTGTAATCGGATATTTAAAGTATTGTCCTTCATTTGTTCTTAATGTGGCTAATATGGTATAAACAATATTGACTATAAAAAGCGCAACCTGTAACATGCCTGTAATTCCGATTGGCCAAAGCCACCATCCAAAACGCAGGTTTTCTCCTAAAAAATGAAAATTAATATTGTTGAATTCGTTGTAATCGCGAATATTTAATAATCCTCCTTCAAAAATACCGGGTAAAAATCCAAGAATGAAAGGAACGGATATGATACCAAGGATGATAGAGTATAATAAGAGGCTAATTTGGAAATTTAGGGCCTGTTTGCCATTGTAGTCAACAAAGCTGTGTTCCTTCTTATTTCCTATCCATAATACCAATGGCAAAAGAAAATTACCAAAGGGAATAAAGTACTTGCTTAGAGTGCTTGCATGTATAACTGCAGATAAATTTCTTTCGTGTTTGGTCAATGTCTCTGTCATGGCATATTAGTTTCTTATGCAAATATATGGATAAAAGAAGGTATTATGCAAAACATAGTACTAATATTTAACAAATAATTAACAATTATAAGTTCAAATAGAATACGTATTTTTACCTGACAATTATAGTTCGATGAGCCTAAGTCCCAGTAAATTCAATGTCTTTGCCTTTTTTAAATTGCCATCGGCCTGGTGGTGCGGTGTACGACTTAGATATTGCGATGAAGAGAAAGCTGTAGTTACGGTAAGACATAAATGGTTTAATCAGAACCCATTTAAATCTATGTTCTGGGCCGTTCAGGGTATGGCAGCTGAGCTAAGTACCGGGATTATGG
>JABDPH010000245.1 GCA_013042925.1 Eudoraea sp. | reverse complement strand
CTATAATGCATTAGTCATAGGTATCTTGGATTAGACTACTAAAAAAGGAAAGCTCTTAGTTTCTGAATATTGTTCTTATCTTTAGTTTAATTGCCCTAAAAATTAAAAACCGACTATATTGACCCTTTTAATCATTGAAAATGAAGCTTATTTAAAATTTGATTAGGATGTTGCAGAAACTTAGTCTTGAAGATATCCTTTTTTTAGACATCGAAACTGTTCCTGAAGTAGCCGAGTATGCTCAATTAGATGACTACAAGAAAGAGCTATGGGAACAGAAATCGCAATATCAGCGAAAAGATGAATACACGGCGGAAGAATTTTATGAAAGAGCGGGAATTTGGGCAGAATTTGGCAAAATAATATGTATTTCCGTAGGCTATTTTTTGATTAAAGATGGGCTTAGAAATTTCAGGGTCACGACATTTCAGGGGGCCGAAGTAAGGCTTCTGAAAGACTTTAAAAAATTGCTGAACGAACATTTCAGCCGTCCAAAAAATCTGCTATGTGCACATAATGGGAAAGAATTTGATTTCCCATATATAGCGCGAAGATTAATTATCCATGGTATTTCGCTCCCTTATAAGCTAGACCTTTTTGGAAAAAAACCCTGGGAAGTACCTCATTTGGACACAATGGAGTTATGGAAATTTGGCGACTTCAAGCATTACACCTCCCTAAAGCTTATGGCCAATATTCTGGGTATTCCTTCTCCAAAAGAAGATATGGATGGCAGCATGGTCAGAGATGTTTATTATGAAAAAGGTGATTTGGATCGCATAGTGGCTTATTGTGAACTAGATGTTATCACTTTAGCACAAGTCTTTCTAAGGCTGCGTAACGAGCAGTTGTTGCAGGAGGATGAAATCATTCATATTTAGGATTATTCTTCCAGCCAGCTCGTGATTGCATTTACAAAGAACACTTTTAAGTCACTCTATCTAAGTTGGGGGACTTTTATTTAAATATATTATGCTCAGAATCTTAGTTGGACTATCTTAGTTTATATAAAAGATATATAGTTAATAACTATATCCAATTGTTGTGCTTAATTATGAAAAATGACGCTCGAAGATTTAGGATACAATAGTGACTTAGAAGACTACCGAAAGGAACAAAAACTTGACTCCTTTGGAATTGGCAGAGTAATCTTAGCGCATAGGGATCGATATACTGTAAAAACTGAATCAAACGAATTTGATTGTGAACTTGTTGGAAATTTAAGATTCACAGTTACTGATAAGAGTAAATTACCTTCCGTTGGAGATTGGGTAGCGATTTCTGAATATGATGAAGGCAAAGCTTTGATTCATGCCGTACTTCCCAGGAGTTCAATTTTAGAAAGAAAGGCAGTTGGAAAATTAGGACAAACTCAAATTATTGCCACAAATATTGATTTTGGAATTATCGTTCAATCTGTGAATAGAGATTTTAATATCAACCGTTTAGAACGCTATCTTACTATTTGCAATGCTTCTAAAATTGAACCCATTATCATTCTGAGTAAAATTGATTTAATCGAAGAATTAGAATTGGAAGAATTGGTGATTCAAGTACAAGAGAGAATTAAAAATGTCCCTGTAATCGCTATAAGCAATCAATCTAAAGTCGGAATTGGTGAAATAAACACCAAGTTAATTCGAGGTAAAACCTATTGTTTAATGGGTTCCTCAGGCGTTGGAAAATCTACACTAATCAATACAATAATTGGAGAAAAAGTGATGGAAACAGGTCTAATTAGTGAGAGCATAGACCGAGGAAAGCATGTTACTACTCATAGGGAATTGATTGTTTTTGAAAACGGTATTCTAATCGACAATCCAGGAATGAGAGAAGTTGGTATAACTGATGCTTCTGGTGGATTTGAAATGACGTTTGATGATATCTTGAACCTTGCACAAGATTGCAAATACAATGACTGCACTCACACTAATGAAGATGCTTGTGCAGTATTGGCTGCTTTAGAAAACGATGATTTGAATCCTGAATCATATGAGAATTTCCTCAAGATGGAAAAAGAGAGATTGCATTTTGAATCAAATGCTCAGGAAAGAAAAAAGAAGGGTAAAGACTTAGGAAAATTGATAAAGAACATGAAAAAGAGCAACAACAAATACTAAGCACAACAATGGCTCCTATGAAAAGCCCTAGTCCATCCCGATAGCCATCCCACTCATAATAAATTTCCTACATTAGAGTTAATAAATCAACACGCTGATGATTTCTACATTGTGGGCAAGCTCGCAGGCCAGAGGTAAAGGCCAACGCTTTTCGCTCGCCAACCCACTTTAACCGGGCCGAAATCATAGCCAACACGTTAGTGCAAGAAAATCAAATACAACCCATTTGATGGGCTAATAAATAAAATCCGGTTGAAGATTAATTATACTTTAATTGAATATATACAGGGAAATGGTCACTATATCCCCCTTTATACTTCTTACCTACATAAGTTCTAAATGGGTTTCCTGCATATTTGCCGTCCCATTCCTTAAGTTGATGGTCGTCAAAAATATTGGCATGTGCAAAACTGTGTGTGCCTTTTTCATAATTAAAAAAGCTATGAGATACAAGAATCTGATCAAAGAGAGACCAGCTTCTTCTGTAGTTAGCACTGCCTCTTTCGGGAGTCCAAAGTTTTTCCATAGGATTGTATAGATCTTTGGCTTTAACCAAACTACGTATACTTTTAGCATCGGGACCATCATTAAAATCTCCCATAATAATATAATTCGGTTCTGAATACGTTCTTTCAATTTCGGTCATATAATCCCTGATGGTCTCTGCAGCTTTTATTCTTTTATAATCTGTTTCAATATCTCCGTTTCTTCGTGAAGGCCAGTGATTCACAAAAACATGTACCTCTTCGCTGTTTAAAACCCCATGAATATAGAGTATGTCTCTCGTTGTGTCTCTTTCACCTTCAGAATTGAAAATCAGCAAAGGGATAGGTTTGGAATGTAAGACACTAAAATTGGATTTTAAGTATAATAAAGCGGTATCGATTCCTCTTTCATCGGGAGAATCGTAGTGAACGTAATCGTAATCTTCATTTTTTAAAGCCCCCGCAGAAAGCAGATCCTTAATAACCTCTTCGTTCTCCACTTCCGCGACACCTACCAGCACAGGTGTCTTTTTGGTAGTTTTGACACCAATACGGGAAATTGTATTCGCTAGTTTGAGAAGTTTCTTTTTATACCTCCTATTTGTCCATTTCTTTTTTCCATTTGGGGTAAAATCTACATCAAGGGTGTTTTGATCATCACCGGTATCAAACAAGTTTTCCAGATTATAGAAGACAATGGTATGAACGTTTTTGAGCTTTTTTCTTTTTAGAAATGAAAAATTCATAAATTTTTCTTTAGGTTTTCAAAATTACAAAAATCACTTGGCTTCAATTACTTAGATTTGCACTATAATTTGTCAGATGTTAGAGAAGCAGAAAATTGAATATGAAAAAGCCATTCTGGTTGGTGTTATTCATAAGAAGCAGAATGAAGAGAAAGTAAAGGAATATCTAGATGAACTTGAATTTCTTACCTACACTGCAGGAGGACAAGTAATGAAACGTTATGTACAGCGTGTAGATTTACCTAACCCAAAAACTTATATTGGTAGTGGTAAAATTCAAGAAATTGCGTCCTATGTAGATGAAAACGAAATTGGATCCGTCATATTTGACGATGAGCTTTCGGCTGTTCAACAACGTAATATTGAGAAAATACTTCGGTGTAAAATACTGGACAGAACAGGATTGATCCTGGATATTTTTGCACAAAGAGCCAAAACCAGTTATGCCCGGACACAGGTAGAGCTTGCGCAATATGAGTATTTATTACCTCGATTGACAGGCTTATGGACGCACCTTGAAAGACAAAGGGGAGGAATTGGTATGAGAGGTCCAGGGGAAACCGAAATTGAAACAGACCGTCGGATAGTCAGGGATAGAATTGCCTTACTAAAAAAGAAATTGGCTAAAATAGATCGCCAAATGGGTACGCAACGAGGAAATCGGGGAGCCCTGGTGCGCGTAGCTCTGGTTGGTTATACTAATGTTGGTAAATCTACACTTATGAACGTAATCAGCAAAAGCAAGGTTTTTGCAGAAGATAAATTATTTGCAACTTTAGATACCACTGTTAGAAAGGTAGTGCTGGGTAATTTACCCTTTTTACTTACCGATACCGTTGGATTCATACGCAAATTACCTACACAATTGGTTGAGAGTTTTAAAAGTACCCTGGATGAAGTAAGAGAAGCAGATTTACTCCTCCACATTGTAGATATTTCACACCCAAATTTTGAAGATCATATTAGTTCTGTGAATCAAATATTGAACGCGATTGGCACTTCTGATAAGAAAACAATAATGGTCTTTAATAAAATTGATCTTTATGCACAGGAAATTCTGGAGGAAGATGATTTAATAACCGAAAGGACTTCAAAGCACTTTACAATTGATGAATGGAAACATACCTGGATGCAAAAATTGGGTGATAATGCCATTTTTATATCCGCTCTTAAAAAAGAGAACCTGGATGAGTTTCGGAAAAAAGTATATGATGCAGTAAGGGAAATCCATATTTCAAGATTCCCCTATAACAATTTTCTATATCCCGAACACCTGGATGAATATTAATTAAACTCCATTAATATTCTGATGATTTATTTAAATGTACAAGTGAATTACTCCATAGTGAATCATGCCCTACCGGGTCATTCAACCGACAACTTATACACTTCATATTTTTCACAACATTATAACTCTACTTCACAACAATAATTTAGAGATTTCAAAGAACCGATATACATTTACTTTGTAATTAAGTGTTAGTGTTTAACCCCAAATCAAAGCATAACTTATTTTAAGTGTTATTCCTCTCAATGTTAATTGGGATGATCGGAACCCAAATCGGCACTTAACCAAAATATTAGATTAATAAACCAAGTTTTACAAACCTACTTTTCTTAAAAGACCCCGACGGAAACGTCGGGGTTTTTTTTGATTCTTAAAATTACAAAGTGATCGATTCCGCTAAAAAGAAAATCAAATGACTAAATTTCCTGATAATTTAAATTTGTAATATGCATTTCATCCGGGTAATTAAACCACTCATATTTTTCACAACATTCAGCGATGCATTCACAACATATTTTATGATCAAAAGCCTTCTCTACATATCTTTACATAGTAATTAAGTGATAGTG
>JABDPH010000536.1 GCA_013042925.1 Eudoraea sp. | reverse complement strand
TACCACCGGGAGTGGATTGGTTTCAGCTTATGTGCCTCAATGCGGGTATATACCGTTGCAGAGTTCATTGCCTGAAATTATGGTTATTACGGATAAGGGCGAAAAAGAAATTATGAATATTTCTTTGAACATGGAGCCCAATGTGATAGGATTGGGAATTGGAATGGGAACCGGTAAAAACACCCTGCAAGCCTTTAAAGAGTTTTTAGAAACAACGAAATATCCATTAGTCATTGATGCTGATGGAATTAATATTCTTGCCCAAAAAAAATCCCTTTTAAAAAGACTTCCGCCAAAAACGGTACTTACACCCCATCCGGGGGAATTGAAGCGATTGTTGGGTGCTTGGGAGGATGATTTTGACAAGCTAAAAAAAGCTAAGGAATTTTCTAAGAAATATGATTGCATCCTTGTGCTTAAAGAAGCCCACACAATAGTGGTCTATGATGATCAGGGATATATTAATACAACGGGAAACCCCGGCATGGCTACTGCAGGAAGCGGGGATGTGCTGACCGGTATGATAACTTCATTAATTGGTCAGAAATATGAACCTTTAAAAGCGGCTATTTTTGGAGTATACCTCCATGGCAGGGCTGCAGATATAGCAATTGAAAATTTAGGATACCAGGCGCTTACGGCTACCACAATAATAAATGGAATTGGCCCGGCTTACATAGATTTGTTTGATGTTCCACCTGTGGATACAGAAAATCAAACAAGAGAAGATTAAAACCTTACTTTTTTTTGACCCTTCTTTTCACCCAGGCAAGTGCATTATTATAATCAATGTAAAACTTCATTGGTTTTTTGTAGAAAAGTTTTTCAATCTTAAAATTATGCATATCTACTTCCTTGACGGAAACAATAGCAAATGCTTTGAGATTTTTTAACTCCCTTAAATAGGCGTAAATAGTTGGATCTATGGCATAGGAATTTTTTCTGAGACTGATAATGCCAAAGTTGGTATCTCTAAAATGTATCTCTGAAATTCCTATAATCTGATAGGCCCTTTCCAGGGTAAGCGTTGCCCCTTCGTCAAACGTTACAACCATATGATTTTTAAATACCTGAACAGTACCAATATCTAGGTTGTATTCTTTGACTATAAATTTTTTCTTAGCCGGTCCGACTTTCATTTCATATAGTTTAGTGTGTCCAAAACGAAAGTATAGGCTTGTTCAAGTTTTGCGAAAAATATTAGACCAATGGCGTATATATCGTTTATACGGTTTGCGGCAAGTTTAAACTGTATTCTTATTCTTACTTACTGTAATCTATGGAAATAAAAAAAGGAACCAATTAACTTGATTCCTTTATAACTAAATTCTTACAATTTGCTATGCTTTAGAGCCTTTCTTAGATTTTTTTATCTGAATAGACAGTTCTTCTTTCTTTTCATCTAAGTCCATGTAAATACTATCTCCTTCTTCGAGTTTGGAATTTACGATTTCTTCAGCCAGGGCATCTTCAATATATTTTTGAATTGCTCTTTTCAGCGGTCTTGCACCATATTGTTTGTCAAAACCTTTATCAGCAATGTAGTCTTTGGCTTTATCTGTTAAATTCAAGTCATATCCAATATCCTTTATTCTGTCGAATAACTTGTTTAATTCAATGTCTATAATCTTATGGATATGTTTACGCTCTAATGGATTAAATACAACAACATCATCTATTCTGTTAAGGAACTCCGGTGCAAAAGCCTTTTTAAGGGCATTTTCAATTACACTTTTATGATGATCATGTTCTTGCGATTTTTTTGCCGCTGTACCGAATCCTACGCCTTGGCCAAAGTCCTTCAGCTGGCGGGCACCGATATTCGAAGTCATTATAATGATCGTATTTCTGAAATCTATTTTGCGCCCTAAGCTATCTGTTAAAAACCCATCATCCAATACCTGAAGCAACATGTTAAAAACATCGGGATGCGCTTTCTCAACTTCATCCAAAAGAATTACGGAATAAGGTTTACGCCTAACTTTTTCAGTCAGTTGTCCTCCTTCTTCGTATCCCACATAACCGGGGGGAGCCCCTACAAGTCTCGAAATGGCAAATTTTTCCATATACTCACTCATATCAATCCTGATCAAGGCATCTTCAGAATCAAAAAGCTCTTGAGCCAATACCTTGGCCAACTGTGTTTTACCAACACCTGTTTGTCCGAGGAAAATGAAAGAACCTATGGGTTTGTTTGGATCTTTCAGACCCGCTCTGTTTCGTTGAATGGCTTTGGCTACTTTAGCAACAGCTTCATCTTGTCCAACAACATTCCCTTTAATGAGCTCAGGCAATTCAGCAAGTTTGTTGCTTTCAGTCTGTGCTATTTTATTTACCGGGATTCCACTCATCATGGATACCACATCAGCCACATTATCTTCACTTACCGTCTCTCTGTGAAGTTTACTGTCTTCTTCCCATTTTTCCTGAGCAACAGAAAGTTCCTTTTCTAATCTTTTTTCATCATCCCTGAGCTTGGCAGCTTCCTCATAACGTTGTTTCTTAACAACACTATTCTTCAATTCTCGCACATCTTCCAACTGATTTTCCAATTCAAGAATTTGTTTTGGAACATCCATATTTATTATATGCACCCGTGAACCAGATTCATCCATAGCATCTATTGCTTTATCCGGTAAAAATCTGTCGGTCATATATCTGTTTGTGAGCTTAACACAGGCTACTATGGCTTCATCGGTATAATTTACATTGTGGTGTTCTTCGTACTTCCCTTTAATATTCATTAAAATTTCAATGGTTTCTTCCACCGTTGTAGGCTCAACCATTACTTTTTGGAAACGTCTTTCCAGTGCACCGTCTTTTTCAATATACTGCCTGTATTCATCCAGCGTAGTTGCTCCTATACATTGAATTTCTCCGCGCGCCAAGGCCGGTTTAAACATATTTGAAGCATCCAGACTACCTGTGGCACCTCCTGCACCAACAATGGTATGGATCTCATCTATAAACAGTATAACGTCATCATTTTTTTCCAATTCGTTCATTACGGCTTTCATCCGCTCTTCAAACTGTCCCCGATATTTTGTACCGGCAACCAGTGAAGCCAGATCTAAAGTCACAACCCTTTTATTATAAAGGATACGCGATACCTTCTTGTTAATAATTCGCAGTGCCAAACCTTCTGCAATTGCACTTTTACCAACACCGGGTTCCCCAATTAACAGGGGGTTGTTTTTCTTTCTTCTGCTTAATATCTGAGATACACGTTCAATTTCTTTCTCCCTTCCAACAACAGGATCCAATTTGTTTTCTTCTGCGAGGCGAGTTAAATCTCTTCCGAAATTATCCAAAACGGGTGTTTTGGACTTTTTGCTTCCTTTCTGACCCGAAGTCGAACCGAAAGACCCTTCTTTACCTTCCACAGGTTCATCAGAATCACTGGGAAACGATTCAGAGGTAGGCGAGTCAATATAGTCATCCTCGCTAGTAATCATAGATTTAAACTGATCTTTCACACCATCATAATCCACTTTAAGCTTATGAAGTAATTTAGTGGTAGGATCGTTTTCGTTTCTTAAGATGCACAAAAGTAAATGTGCTGTATTTATTGAAGAGCTTTGAAACAATTTAGCTTCAAGAAAGGTTGTTTTTAATGCACGTTCTGCCTGTCTTGTAAGATGAAGATTTTTTTTATCTTTTTGAATCCCTCCTGAATTTGGATTTGCCGGACTCAAAATCTCGACTTTTCGTCTTAAGTGATCCAAATCTACATCCAGGGCATCCAAAATGCTAATTGCTTTACCATTTCCATCGCGCAGTAAGCCAAGCATTAAATGCTCGGTACCAATAAAATCATGTCCCAGCCTCAATGCCTCTTCCTTGCTGTAAGCAATTACATCCTTTACTCTAGGTGAAAAATTATCATCCATAAAATTTTCTTATTCAGTAATAAAATTAGTAAATCTAATCTTAAGAACGGCAAATACCGTACCTATATTCGACAAACTTGGACTAAATGACGAAAAAAACACGGAATTACAAAAAAATTAACAACCTTATTATTAACCAAATCACTATCCGAATGTGTTAATAAATTCTTTAATAAACTCCTTGGAATGTGCTTCGCATGCTTTGATTTTGCGTATATTGGCCTGATATTTTAATCACATCAAAAGCAATACGTTTTTTATATGGCTGAAGGAGAAAAATTGATCCCCATCAACATTGAAGATGAAATGAAATCAGCCTACATTGACTACTCAATGTCGGTCATTGTGTCACGTGCCCTTCCCGATGTCAGGGATGGTCTAAAGCCAGTTCACAGAAGAGTTTTATATGGAATGCACGATTTAGGTGTCCGTTCTTCAAGTTCACACAAGAAATCTGCAAGGATTGTTGGGGAAGTTTTAGGTAAGTATCACCCACATGGGGATACATCTGTCTATGACAGTATGGTGAGGATGGCTCAGGAATGGAGTTTGAGGTACATGCTGATTGACGGTCAGGGTAATTTTGGTTCTGTCGATGGTGATAGCCCTGCGGCAATGAGATATACCGAGGCCCGCATGCGCAAGATTGCCGATGAAATGCTGGCAGATATTGATAAAGATACTGTAGATCACCAACTCAATTTTGACGACTCCCTGAAAGAACCAACAGTCCTGCCTACCCGGATACCAAACTTACTGATAAATGGGGCTTCAGGTATTGCAGTGGGAATGGCAACAAATATGCCTCCGCATAACCTTTCTGAGGTAGTAGATGGGACGATTGCTTATATTGACAACAGAAATATTGAGATTGATGAGCTAATAACCCATATAAAAGCTCCGGATTTTCCTACCGGTGGTATTATATATGGATACGATGGTGTAAAGGAAGCTTTTCATACGGGGCGTGGCAGAGTTGTCATGAGGGCAAAAGCCACTTTTGAAGAAGTTCAGGGCAGGGAATGTATAATTGTAACAGAGATTCCATATCAGGTCAATAAAGCAGACATGATAAAAAAGACTGCGGATTTGATCAATGATAAAAAAATTGATGGTATTGCCTCTATCAGGGATGAGTCTGACAGAAAGGGAATGCGCATTGTATATATTCTGAAAAGGGATGCCATACCTAACATTGTCCTTAATACATTATACAAATATTCAGCACTGCAGTCATCCTTTAGCGTTAACAATATTGCACTGGTCAATGGAAGGCCAAAATTGCTGAATGTTAAGGAGATCATTCATTATTTTGTAGAGCATAGGCACGAAGTTGTAGTAAGACGTACAACTTTTGAGCTGAAAAAAGCCGAAGACCGGGCTCATATATTAGAAGGACTCATTATTGCATCTGATAATATAGATGAGGTAATCGCAATCATAAGAGCATCTTCCAATCCTGATGAGGCAAGGGAAAACCTCATGAAAAGATTTAAATTATCAGAAATTCAGTCCAAGGCCATTGTAGAGATGAGGCTTCGCCAGCTTACAGGTCTTGAGCAGGATAAATTGCGCTCAGAATACGATGAGATCATAAAAACAATTGCAGATTTAAAGGATATTCTGGCTAATAAGGATCGCAGAATGCAGATCATAAAAGATGAGCTTCTTGATGTGAAAGAACGTTATGGCGACGAAAGAAGATCAGAAATAAATTTTGCCGGCGGCGACCTCAGTATAGAGGATATGATTCCTGACGAACAGGTCGTAATAACGATATCTCATGCAGGGTATATCAAAAGGACCCCTTTGAGTGAATACAAAACTCAGCACAGGGGAGGAGTAGGGCAAAAAGCTTCTTCTACCAGGACTGAGGATTTCCTGGAACATCTTTTCGTTGGTACAAACCATCAATATATGTTGTTCTTCACCCAGAAGGGGAAGTGTTTTTGGATGCGGGTTTATGAAATTCCTGAAGGAAGCAGAACTTCAAAAGGAAGAGCTATTCAAAACCTTATTAACATTGAACAGGATGATAAGGTAAAAGCCTTTATTTGCACCAGGGACTTGAAGGATGAAGAATATGTAAATAGCCATTATGTTATTATGGCAACTAAAAAAGGCACGGTTAAGAAAACATCTTTAGAACAGTATTCCAGGCCTCGCCAAAATGGAATTATTGCCATTAACATAAGAGAAGATGATGAGTTGTTAGAGGCAAAATTAACAACCGGTACAAGTCAGATTTTATTGGGCCTTAAATCCGGGAAGGCAATAAGGTTCGAAGAAAGCAAAACCCG
>JABDPH010000535.1 GCA_013042925.1 Eudoraea sp. | reverse complement strand
GGGTAAAAAAATGCATGGTTATAGTTTTTTCTCATATGCAGAAAACGAAGCGCTGCATCTGTCGGTGAAAGAGCGAAAAGTGATTTTAAGTTTGTTGGACAAGATTCAATTTGAATTGGAACAAACCATTGACAGGCATAGTAAAAAATTGATTGTGGCAAACCTTGAACTTTTTTTAGATTATTGCGTACGTTTTTACGACCGGCAGTTTATCACTCGGGAAGTTTTAAATCAGGGCATTGTTGAAAATTTCAAAACCCTCCTGGATAATTATTTTACTTCCGAGAAGCCTCAAAAACAGGGTACACCTTCGGTTAGTTATTTTGCAGAGGAACAGCACCTTTCTCCAAATTATTTTGGGGACCTGATTAAAAAGGAAACTGGTAAAAGTGCCCACGAACATATTCAGGCCAAACTCATTGAAGTAGCTAAGGAAAAAATATTTGATCACAACAAATCGCTTAGTGAGATTGCTTATGAGCTGGGGTTCAAATATCCGCAGCATTTTACGCGTCACTTCAAAAATAAAGTGGGGTATACGCCCAATGAATACAGAAGCATGAATTAAACCAGGTACTGGCTATTGTCTCTTTGACTTGTTTATACCGCCTTAGCGCTTAGTAGGACTACACTATAAAAACAAAAAATCCAACCACTTTCGTGATTGGTTTCTCTTACCATGTATTACTTTTTAATATTAAGGGTACAACACCTAGTTATTTTTAATTTAAAGTAAGCTGGGAGAGATACTTCTTTTACCTATTTATATAAGAATAAAAAAGGCCGGTAGCATAATTCGAACTACCGACCTTTTGAAATCCTTTTATATTCGTTTATTGATAAACTCTTATATAATCTACTTCCATCGTACCTTCGGTAAACTCGCTATCAATAGCCCCACCAAGTGTACCGCCCATGGCGATGTTCATTATAAAAAAGAAATCAGAGTTAAACGGAGTTGTAGATGAATTCACAAAACTGGTATGGATAAATTCATCATCGACTACAAACTTGATGCTGTCTGGAGTCCATTCCACCGTGTAATTATGAAACTCGGAAGTTGCTGTGGATATTGGGATAGAACCGGTTACTGCAGTTCCACCAAAGTTACCTGGATAATGTAAAGCACTTGAAACAATATTGGCGCTGTTTCCAACATGTTCCATAACATCTATTTCACCACAAACAGGCCATCCAACTGTATCAAAATTAGCGCCCAATGCCCATAGTGCAGGCCATGTGCCTCCACCAGTGGGGAGTTTAGCCCTAATCTCTACGCGACCATATGTAAACTCATATAAGTTCTCTGACTTGATTCGTGCAGAAGTAAAGGCACCTACAGGGCTCACTCCAAAATCGAAGAATACAACAATACGATCAAAGTTATATGCCGGAGCCATGCTAAAATCAAAAGTCAGAATTTCCCAACTTTCAGACACTGTGGTATTCATGTCAACTTCATAATTTTCATCGGCATTAGCAGAATTTTCAAGTTTTAGTTTCACAACCGCGCCAACTGTTGGAGACCAAGTTTTCATACTGATACTCGAATATGTTGTCAGATCCAATGGGGCGGATACATCAAAGAAAGACCCGGCAAAAGTTTCAGCACCTAAAGGTTTGGTTGACTCTCCTACCATGGCAGATGTATTTGCACCAGAGGCATCTGGATTGGCCACAACCTGTGTAGATGCACCTCCAAAACCTGTAAAAGTTGGTGCGGTTCCTTCGAAATCATCAACTGTCGAAGTGGCTCCGCCAGTGGCAACCAAAGTAATATCATCAAAATAATGTACAGCAGCTTCTCCGCCCTCAGACTTGGCTGTAATTTTTAGCATTCCCCCTTCGACGACAACATTTTCGGGATCATCTGTATAGGTTTGCACCTCACTATTTCCCCATCCTCCTGCACCAAGATCGTAGGTCCAAGTGGCGGGATTAGGAGCACCATCTACATCAAATTCATCTGACCATACCAATGTATTATAAATGCTTTCAAGCTTTTCGTCTCCACCTCCGGTTGCCGGTTCGGAAGAAAACCTATGATACCATGCCAAATCGGGATTTAGGGCGTCATATGTTCGCACATATAGAAAATCTTCGCTTATGGACAGAATTTCATATGTAGAAGACCCAACGTAATATCCCATAAACCCGTCATCTGAATAATCTATTTGCGTTCCTGTCGTTTCGGTCTCGGGAACATTACCCTGTACGGATGACAGGGTAACCGTTTTGGAACCCGAAGTATCAAAATCATAACAAAAATCGTCTACCTCGGTACCTCCTACTACATCTTTATGCGCGGAATTGAAAAAGGTCTGTCCCTTGTTATCAAGAGAATAAGAAATTACATCGCCACTGACAGAAAAGGTCAGTTCATCGTCACACAGGCAATCCGAATCTGGGCTACCACACTTTTCGAAAGCTTGGGCTGAATACCATTTAGGGTACCACCAATCTCCGTCAATTCCTTCCCGTGCAGGACCTACCCCGAGGTGTCCCGGTTCTGCCGCCGACAAATACCATGTTTTTGAATCATCGTTGGTCAGCAAAGAAATGATCTCAGCAAACTCAGACGTTGCCCCGTCAACATTTACTTCTATTTGAATTGTCTTCGAAATACTTAATCCCCTATCTCCATTTGCTGTGACAGTAACACTATAGGTATTCTGTCCTCCCATATCATAGAACTTTACGACATTGCCTGTAAGTGATTCTTGAGATGTATTATCACCAAAATCAAATGTATATGAAGAGGTATTTGAAGCCTGTGCTTCGAACGTAACCTTACCAGAACCATCATTACTAATTTCTGATGTAACTACAAGATTAGATGGGGTTAACATTTCAGGAGTTTCCTCGGAACAACTCAATAAAATTAATAAGAGTGTCGAAATAATGTAATTGATACTTTTCATAGTTTTCTTTTTTTTTGACTCGTTACGGCTTTGTTCTAGAAATTAGATCTGGTCTTAAATCAGACATTGGAATACCTTAGGCGGTTACAATTTTTTTTACAATATAATGGTTTTGTAAGTAGAATCCATAATAATTACTTTTAGTGCGCCATTCCGTGCCAGCTATAATTTGTGTTGTGCGTCTTCATAGAAGGTTAATACTGTATTGTGCAGGTCTTTTCCTGTCTGGTCTTATTGTTTTCGCTGCTTATGTGTCTGCTGACCCAGCGCTATAAAAACAAAAAAAATCCAACCACTTTCGTGATTGGATTCTCTTGGTCGGGGTGGTCACGCTGCTAGCGTGACGACCTCATTAAGTCGGGGTGGCAGGATTACCTTCGGTGATCCTGAAATGGGGTTGATGCTCAAGAAAAACCATACAAAGCTGCGCTTCGTTACGTTTTTTATTTTACTTACTCCTTCAAGCAAGCTTGAGTCGCCATAAAATAAAAAACCAGACACTTAAGTGTCTGGTTTTTCTCGGTCGGGGTGGCAGGATTCGAACCTGCGACCTCCTGCTCCCAAAGCAGGCGCGATAACCGGGCTACGCTACACCCCGATGGTCATCTATAAATCGTTTTGCACCGCGTTTTTTGATGCGCTTTTCCAACTGAATAGCCTCTGATCTACTATCCACGGGTATTTGCAAAACTAACTTCCAGGGAATTCCTCCCTTGGTAGAGGGTACTAAACCTCTATTGTGTCGTTTCAATCTTTTATCAATATCAGTAGTTTGACCTACATAATATCTAGAACGTTTTTCACTAAAGAGAATATATACAAACATCATTTTCTCTAGTTGGGGTGGTCACGCCAAGGCGTGACGACCTCCTGCTCCCTTGGGAAGCTACAATTCTGACAAGTGCTACTTAGTCAG
>JABDPH010000533.1 GCA_013042925.1 Eudoraea sp. | reverse complement strand
TGGAAATTATTTATTCCTGTAATAATTTCCTGATTTGGCAGGTCATGGAACAAATGAGGTGCCTTTTCCAATATTTTTTCCAGTTTGGCCTTATTTTCCGATTGAATTTCGGTAAGGTCGTAACCACTGGAAATATGTATCACCTGAATTCTGGATTTGTGTAATTCAGCTAAATCAAGAAGAGCCTTTAACTTTTCTTCACTGTAAGCTACTTCATAGTCTGTAGGAAATAGTATTTCTACAGGCGTTTCAAAATCAAAATCTGCAGGTATTGCGATAACAGGGCAGGTGGCTTTCTTAATAACATGAACAGTATGTGTGCCAAGGAAAATTTCTTTTGCACCGGTTGCTCCCTGAGTACCCATTATTACCATATCGGCCTCTTCATTTGCAACCATTGAAGACACCTCATCAACAAGGATATTGAAAGCAGAATGTGTTAAAATGGTATGCTTTGGATTCTTAAACTCCTTTTGCAGTTGTTTTTGAAGCTCTTCAAGCTGATTTATAGATTCTGATTGATAAATATCTCCCAGACCAATCTGACCCGGACTGTGCAGCAAATACTCTGTTTGGTAAATAGCTGGCGTATACGTATTTAAAAGATAAAAAGTTGTCTCCTCATCCTTCAACAGGTTCATAGCATAAGAGATAGCATTATATGCATTATAAGAAAAATCGGTAGGAAGAATTACTTTTTTCATGGTACGTATTTTTAATGTTAACGAGACAGATTTTGTAAAACCAAAAATGGTATTTTTATGTGTAACCCTATTTTTTCAATAGTGGATTGATGCAACATTTGCTCCAGATGTGAATGTCTGGAATTAACCATTATGAGAATGTCTATTTCTTTGTGGACAATGTATTTTGTGATTGCAATAGTCTTATCCTTTCCTTCAGTCGTTTCAAAATACAAGTTAGCTTTATACAAGCATTCTTTTAAAAAACTCATGTTATCCTCCTGCCGAAGGGAAAGTTTCTTATTAGAATCAATATAAAGCATATGAATAGAAGACTTGAAGGAACCGGTTAATTCGCATATTAGTTTTAATTCTCTCCTTTTATAAGGCACCAAATAATCTGAAGGAAACAAGAGTTCTTTTGGAGGATGGTATTTGTAACTTTCAGGAATAGCCAGAACTGGGCATTGTACGTATTTTAAAACCTGAATAGTATTGCTTCCAAAAGTTATGGTTCGGTCATTAGATTCACCTCTAGTACCCATTACCACAATATCCGCGTTCTCCAGATTAATAAGGTCATTGATCTCATCTGTGAGTGTCCCAAAGGCAGAAATTGATTTAAATTTATGCTTTGGATTGGGTGAATACTCAAATATATCTTTGATTATTTTTGCAAGTTCTTTTTCAGAATTTTTGTAGGTTACCTCCTTTTGTTCGTCTAGCGAACTTCGTTTAACAATCTGGTCTTGTTGATAAACCTCATCAGCATAAGCATGCAAGATAAAAAAGTCAGCCCTGTTATATTTAAATAATTGACAGGCATATTTGAGTGCATTAAATGCATTTTTAGAAAAATCTGTTGGCACTACAACTTTTCGCATATCCAATTCATCTTTGAACTGCATTAAAATTACTACTTAGCAGTACAGGAAACCATGACATTAATCAGTTAATCAACTCTTTAAATTTTTTAATTTAGCTCTACGTAATTAAAAAAAATGAAACAAAATTTTCGAAAATTAACATCTGGTGACATTCCTGTGCTTGTAGATTTTTATGCAGATTGGTGTGGTCCATGTAAAACGCTGGCCCCCATTTTAAAACAAGTCAAAGAGGAATTGGGTGATACTATCAAAATTGTTAAGATAGATGTGGATAAAAATCAATCCATTGCCTCCAAATATCAGGTAAGGGGTGTTCCTACAATGCTTCTGTTTAAAGATAGTAAGCAACTATGGAGGCAATCAGGGGTTTTACTAAAAAATGAAATAATTAATATCGTTGAATCCTATAGATAGTTAACTGAAAACTATAAGGACGCCATGCATTATGGTTTATTCGCAAAATACTACCAGGAATTAAAAACATATAAACTTCTGCCAGTTATTATTCATGCAATACCAGGAAAGGGATATCAGTATGGTAACTAATTTCTTCAACTGCAGGCGTAAAGAGAATTCGTTGAAAAAAGTTTAGATTTTTAGCTACCATAGCAACAAGGTCTATATCCCGGCTTTCGACAAAGCACTGAATAGAAGTTTCCAATTTGGATCCTGTTAAGGTGTGAAAACTATGATCTATACCTCGCAGATAATCATGTAAAAAATCTTTGTTTCTCAATTGATCTTCAGTTAAAACTTCACCTTTTTTAGAAACATGAACAACTCTCAATATAGAATTATTCATTGCTGCCATTTCAACCAGAGTGTCCAGAACTTTGACATCATATGCAATGTGAAAATCTGTTGGGAAGGCTATTTCTTTAGGTGTTTTGTATGTAGAATTCTCGGGTACTGCCAATAAGGGACATTTTACCTTGGTTATCACATCACCGGTATTACTGCCCATTGCTACTTTCTTAAGTCCGGAAGCACCTTTAGTGCCCATTATAATAAGGTCAATCTTTTTGTCCTCTAATTCCCTCTTGACGCCGTCTGTGAAAAAGTCGTATTTTGCTATTGAAACAAAGGAATGTAATTCATTATGTTGATGTTCTTCAATGTACTTTAAAAGCTTTTTCAGGTCCTTTTTGCTTTGAGTTAAAACCGTTTCCTTTAACATTACGGAGCTACCTTTAACTGATGTTCCGGCACCGGAATACGGCGGGATTGGGTTGATGTGGATTATGTGGAAAATACATTTTGTTTTTTTAAATAATTCAAGTCCGTAATTTATTGCATTACGTGAATTTTTTGAAAAATCTGTCGGGATTAAAATTCGTTTCATCTTAGTCTGATTTGTTGAAAAAACAAAATTACAATCACTATAATAACCGTAAAATGACTACCATCATGTACATCAACTTTTCATTATCAAAAATTAATATGGAATCCTTTTTAACCGATCCATATCTAAAATTTTGATGTCCCGGTCTTTAATCTCAATAATACCCTCTTTCTTAAAGTTAGATAAGGTTCTTATCAGGGTTTCCGTAGCCATTCCGGCAACACTGGCCAGATCACTCCTTAAAACGTGAATATTGCCAGCTTCATCTTCCTGTAACTTCTCTGCAAACTTAAGTAAGGTGGACGCCGTTTTTTTGCGTACAGAACCATAGGCCATTTGGAGTAACTGATCTTTAACCTGTGTAAGGTCTTCAGATAAAAGCTGTAATAACTCCAGAACCAGTTCGCTATTTTGCTCTAGAACCATTTTTAACTGATCCTTGTGAAGGCCAATAAGGACAGAATCTTCCATGGCAGTAGCATATTCCTGGTAGGGTATATTCTTCGTAAAACTTGTAAAACCAAAAAAATCATCCGATCTGTAAATTCCAGTGATTAACTCCTTCCCCTGTTCATCCAGCTTATGGGTTTTTGCGTTCCCTTCTATCACCAGATAAACCAAATTGGAGTTGTCGCCTTCGCGGTATATTGTATCACCCAGTTGAAACCGGAATTCCTCTCCATTATCATCAATAAAATTCTTAAGCTGATGAATGTTCCTGACCCGCTGATCAATTCCTGCATCAAGGTCTATTATATTTTGTTGCGCCTCTTTGAGAATGTTGGCCTTGGCAATCCTGCTTTCAATTGCACCAATAAGTTCCGATTCTTCAAATGGTTTGGTGAGGTAGTCATCTGCTCCCATTTCCATTCCCAACCTAATATCTCTATGCTCCGTTTTAGCGGATAGAAATATAAAAGGGATTGTATTGGTCTTATTGTCACCAGACAAAGCCTTTAAAACCCCATAACCATCTAACTTTGGCATCATTATATCACATATAATAACGTCTGGGTGGCTGGCTTTGGCCATCAAAACTCCCTTTTCACCGTCTGGAGCGGTAAGGACTTTGTAATTTGCCAATTCCAATAATTCTGCTGTGCCCTCCCTTAATGCAGTGTCGTCTTCAATTAATAAGATCTTTTTCATCATAATTACAGCTATTAAGGTATAAAAAGAACCTCATGACATAAGAACTATTTTCTAGAATTCTTCACCATTGCTATTGAATGGAAGTGTTACCGTGAATGTACTCCCTTTGTTTTCCTCACTTTTAAAGCTAATATCCCCTCCAAGATTCTCAACATGAGATTTGACAATATTAAGGCCTATTCCGGTACCCTGGGTGAGAAGAACATTATCGGCTCTGAAATATCGCTCAAATATGTGTTTCTGATCTTTCTTTGGAATACCAATTCCCCTGTCTATAATATGGAAATAAATCGTATTTTCATCCAAATTAATTTGTAGGTCTATTTCAGTTTCTTCCGGAGAATACTTAATGGCATTATGTAACAAATTAGTTAATACCAATGAAACAATCTTCTCATCCTGATGTATAATTACATCCTCAATATTCATAGGATAGTTGATTTTTTGGCCGGTCTTAAGCAGCATATTTGCATTATAAATCACCTGATTAATGACTTTACTAAGCGAAAAATCAGTAAGTCTATAAATCTCCTTTCCTTGTTCCAATCGTTCAATAGACAAAAAATCATTCAATATGCCCGTAAGATGATGCACCCCGCTGGCAATGGAGTTTAAGTGTTTAGTTCTTAATTCCTGCTGATCAGCTGCGGTATATTTGCCGACCAATGTGGCCGAGGTTAGAATAGTACTTAAAGGAGTTTTGAACTCATGAGAAACCATTGAGAGGAATTTAGTCTTGAGATCACTTAGTTCCTTTTCTTTCAATAAAGCTTCATTGAGCTCCTGGGTTCTGCGCGCAACGGTTTTCTCGAGTTTTTGAGTATAATTTTTTCTTTCGGAGATATCAAGAGCAATAACTACTGTTAATACCTTATCTTCCAGGGTAGAAGATTGCAAATGAACTTCAACGGGGTAAGTAGTCCCATCCTTACGCTTAAAAAGGGTTTCGAAAGTAACTTTCTTATGGTTATTCAAATTCAAGGGATCAAGAATTTCCCTAAGCCGATCTTCCGAAATACCCGTAATTAAATCCTTAATAGTTATTTTTCTAAATTCTCTTGAACTATAACCGGTATTTTTCTGTGCGCCATAATTCACATGTGAAAATCTGAGTGTTTCCGCATCAAAAACATAAATTTCATTTAGTGAATCATCAAAGATCTTTAAGAAATGTCTTATTTCTTCTTCAGCTTTTACTCGTTTGGTTATATCATGCTGAATTCCTATAAAATGTGTGATCTTACCCTCTTGATTAAGGATTGGGTTAATAGACACTTCATTCCAGAATAAGGTGCCGTCTTTTTTATAGTTCCTCACCCGAACCTGACATTTTTTACCTGCTTTAATAGCATTGTCCATTATTTTAATCCCTCTTTGATCGTTATCATCTTTCTGAAGGAATCGGCAATTTCTATTAAGCACTTCAGATTCTGAATACCCAGTAAGCTTCTTAAATGCCCTGTTCGCATATATAATAGGGTGATCCTCTTCTAAGGCATCTGAAATGATAATACCATTCTGCGCAGCTTCCAGGGCCTCACTTTTTATATCAAGATTTTTTTCAATTTGCACTCTTTCAGACAAATCATTAACTAAGACCAGGACATAGGTATTCCCGTATATGGAAAAAGGATTAAATCTGACATTCAGAGGAAATTCCTCTCCGGATTTTCGCTGCCCATGTACGCATCGGCCTCCGGCCATGTTTTCCTTCTTAACATCCCTGTAATATTTTTTTACGTGTTCTTTATGGGCTTTTTTATATTTGTCAGGAATTAATTCGGTGAGTGGTTTCCCTAAAAGCTCTTTATGTGTATATTCAAACAGGTGGGCCGCCTTTTTATTAATGGAGACCATTAACTGATCCTTATTTACAACAATTATCCCTTCCGATACCGCTTCAGAAAGCAAATGACATATATCAATATTTTTATCAAAAACACGCATCCTTTGAAATAAGGAATTAATACCCAGAAAGCACAACGAAAGCTACCCTAGACCCTAAATGTAATTACAGGCAATTTGGCATGATTAACCACATCTTCTCCAATACTACCTTTGAAAAAATGAGCTATTCCGCTTCTTCCATGTGTAGGAATGGCTATCAAATCGGCATTTACCTCATTTGCATAATTAAAAATACCTCCTTCAATTGAATAATCAGAAACGTATATGATTTCAGTATTTGAAGGCAATTCTCCATTGTGAGCTACTTTAAGGAATAAATCTGCTTTCTTTTTAACCTCTCCCGTACTCATAAATTCTTCATTAGGTAAATTCACATATACCAGATGAAGCTTAAGGTTCAATTTATCAAAAAGCGCCCTGGCAGTATGATAGGCCTTAATACTCTCCACGCGTAGGTCACAGGCAAAAACAACCAATTCAGGGCTAAATGAAGGAGTAGGTTTTTTAATAACCAATACCGGAATGTCCGAAGTTCGTACCACCTTTTCAGTATTGGAACCAACGAATATCTCACTGACACCACTTGCACCATGAGACCCCATAATTATTAAGTCAATATTCCTTTCTTTGGCTAACTCATTAATCTCACTGAAGATCTTGTAGTTTTGAACCATTTCGGTAACCTTAACTCCTTTTAAATATGGTTTATCCAAAAAAGTTTCATAGCGTTTTTTGGCTAATTTCATATAAAAGTGAGCTTCTGCGGCTTCCTCAGATTCACTTTTGGTTAAGTAAGCTTCAGACAGACCCATCATGTGGAGTACAAGAATTTCTGAATTAAAATCTTTTGCCAGTTTAGCTGCTACTTCCAGAGCATATGCTGCATGTTCCGAAAAATCTACCGGGACTAATATTTTGTTCATGGTAATTTATTTATAGTATCTAATTCAATGCTTTTTAAAGATTTCCTTTCTCCTTCTTAGTTGGTTTTCCAATTCCTTAATTGTTGTGGCTGCTGCCTTTTCAAAGTTATCCTGACTAGATTTAGCAAATATTCTTGGGCCCGGAGCGCTCAATTGTATTTCACATACTTTACCC
>JABDPH010000241.1 GCA_013042925.1 Eudoraea sp. | reverse complement strand
ATATAATGGTTCCAGGCCCTTAGCTAAGTCTAATGCATCCTTTACTTCTGTTGAAGAAATGGCAGCAGCAGAAATTATAATGGAAATTGAAATAATTCCCCCTAGTCCTATAGACAAAAATGTATCTCTTCTTACACTAGCAAGGTCGTCCAAAGAGTTCCATTTTTCCCTCACCAATGATGCGTGCAGAAACAGATTATAGGGAACAACCGTAGTACCTATTAAAGCAATTATATTAAAAAGGCTATTTTTAGGTATAACAGGTTTTATCAGTCCCATTAGCACTTCCTTAATGTCTGGTTTAGTCAAAATCGCAGTTAATAGAAAAGAAACACTCATCATTAAAACGAGTGAAATAAATACCTTTTCAAGAGTCTTATAAGATCCTAAGTACAACAATAAAAAGGCAATTAAACCAATAATCCACGGATATAATGGAGCATAATCAGCTCCTGCTAAAACTTCCAAACCCAAGGTGGCACCACTTATATTCCCTGCCTCGTATGCAGTATTACCAATGACTATAGCGCTGAGAATGACAGTCATAATCAAGTAACGCAGCCACGATACCTTTAACTCTTCTCTTATAACGTCTGCAAGCCCCTTCTGTGTAATAATCCCCACCCTGGCGGACATTTCCTGCAAAATAATGGTAGCAAGGATGGAAAGCAACATAGCCCAAAGCAATGTGTATCCAAATCCAACACCCGCAATAGTGCAAGCTGTTATTGTTCCCGGACCAATAAAAGCCGCAGCAACTAATACTCCAGGACCTAATTTATTAAACATTCAATTCATAATAAGTTAAAGATGGAGGAGTAAATATAGGTTCTTTAACTCTTAATAGAGCCCAATGAATATTTTTTAATACAAAGAAATTTTAACATAAAAAGTGCAGTTCATCTAAAATATTGCAGTTCGTCTAAAAGTGAGTTGTCATACGTCGAGAAAATATAATATTCCAAAAATCCTGCGGTTATAACTATCCCAAATTAAATATTACCTACTTAAGCATGACTTGTATCGAATGTAAAAAAGAGCTTAGTTACCTGGATCATAAAAAGTCCATGGAGTCTTATGGTGTGGAATTGTGTTCCAGGCACAAAGAGCGGATGGACAAACTAATAAGGCAGAATAATACCCCTCTGGAAGCTATACAACTGTATTATGGACTTAAACAAGCCGGAGTTCATCCAATGTTGGAATGGTGGGATGGTAAAAAATCAGTGGACATTGCATTTTCAAGGGTAAAATTAAATATAGAAATCGACACTGAATATCAAATGCTTACCCATGAACAAGCAATGAACGATTTGGAGGAGACTATGCATTCATTTCAAAATGGGTTCACAACACTAAGAATTCCTAATACACTCATCAAGCACTACTTAAATGAAACTGTGAATAATATTTTGGGGATAAAAGAAGGTTTAAGAGCTAATATTAAAGCAATTTAATTGTGTTTTAAATAAAAACCGAAAATTATGGAGGCTAATAATTCATATACAGAAAGATCATATAAATTGAGTAAACTGATACTTTTTCTTCTAACTTTTGCTGCATTTGCAATTGTAGTGAACATTAATCCCGTTTTTTCGAGATATCTCTTTGGATTGCCAATAATCCTCTCCGGTATTTTGGGGGTAGTTGGCACGATTATCCTTTATAAAGGCCGTAATGAGCCTATTAATGAAAAGAAGATAATAGCCATTACAGTTAATTCAGCAATGGTAATTCTCATTGTAACCATTTTTATTTCGAACACTCTTTATTAAAACAACTGGCTGTCTTACCCAAAGCCCGGAATTCTTTATCATCTACTTATAAATACATTCAGGGGTTTGCTGATACCTCTATTTGGCTATTTACATAGTCAATTTATCCATTCTCTGAATAGTTTGAGAATTAATTGTTTCTTATAACTATATTGTTTATTCCATTTCCTTGGGGTTACGAATGTCAATCTTGCACATCAATTATTCTTTGTAACTTTTTTTTCATAATTTCAGGACATGAAAAATATAGATAGAAGGAATTGGTTAAAAACTGTAGGGTTAACCAGCAGTTTCGCTTTATTAGGGGGATTAGAAAGCATGGCACTTGATTTTCCACGGTACATTAATTCAGTTGATTCGACGGTATTACTCAATGCCAATGAAAATCCCTATGGGCCTTCCGAAAGGGTGCGGAAAATACTGACAAATTCATTCGATGAAGCATGTAGATACCCATTTAGAAGTTTATCCGGCTTAGTAAATATGATTGCTTCAAAAGAGGGTGTAACAAAAGATCATGTAGTTGTTACCGGGGGCTCAACCGAAGGCCTGAAGGCAGCGGGTCTTATTTATGGACTGGGTGGAGGTGAAATTATTTCTGCTGACCCTACTTTTCAGGCCTTGTTAAGGTACGCGGAAACTTTTAAGGCTAAAGTACACAG
>JABDPH010000532.1 GCA_013042925.1 Eudoraea sp. | reverse complement strand
ATGCGTTAGTGCCCCTGAAGAAATATAATCTACACCGCATTCGGCATACTTTCTAATAGTATTCTCATTAATTCCGCCGGACGATTCCGTTAAGCAGTCATTGCCTATAAGTTTTACCGCCTTTCTGGTATCCTCAAGGGTAAAATTATCCAGGAGAATCCTGAAAACACCTTCAGATCGGAGAATTTCCTCAACTTCCAACAAATTTCTTGCCTCAACTATAATTTTCAACTCCTTATCTAATTTCTCTAAATAGCGTTTGGTTTTATTAATTGCCTGGGTAATTCCACCAGCAAAGTCAATATGGTTATCCTTTAACATAACCATGTCGTACAATGCAAACCTGTGATTCTCCCCTCCTCCTATAGTCACCGCCCATTTTTCAAGAGCTCGTATTCCAGGGGTGGTTTTACGAGTGTCCAGGATTTTTGTTTTTGTTCCATCCAGAAGGGCAACAAAATAATTAGTTTTTGTAGCTATTGCACTCATGCGTTGCATGGCATTTAAAACAAGTCTCTCAGCCTTTAAAATAGATTGTGACCGTCCTTCCACATAAAATGCCAGATCCCCAAAATTCACCTCCTGTCCGTCATTAATGAGGATTTCCATTTTTAAATCCTTATCCACATAATTAAAAGTCTGTCTGGCAAATTCAACTCCGGCTAATATGCATTCATCCTTTACCAATAGTTTAGCCTTGCCAATTGCATTAGATGGAATACACGCAAGTGAACTGTGATCCCCATCTCCTACATCTTCCCGTATGGCATTTTCTATTATTAAAGATATCTCCTTTTGGAATTGTTCTTCTGATATCATTTTTGCAACTTGTAGGGTACTAAATTAGTAAAAACATATGCCAATAAAGAAATTCAATTTCCTAAAGATTATAACTTAAAAATATGAGGATAAAACTTATTGTTATAGGAAAAACGGATAGTGCAGAGTTACAGAAGCTCATAGATGTTTATCTGAAGAGGTTGAAGCACTATGTTAAGTTTGAATTGGTGGTATTACCGGATATTAAAAACACCAAAAACCTCTCTGTAACTGATCAAATGGAAAAGGAGGCTGAATTAATCCTGAAACATGCTGACAGCCCTGAATCGCTTTATTTACTAGATGAAAATGGCATGGAATACAGGTCGGTGGAATTTGCCAAACTATTACAAAAGCAGATGAATAGAGGAATTAAAGAATGGGTTTTGGTAGTAGGAGGCCCTTACGGTTTTAGTGATGCAATTAAACAAAAAGCAAATGGTCTAATCAGTCTCTCCAAATTGACGTTCTCACATCAAATGGTCCGCCTTTTTATTGTTGAACAGATTTACAGAGCATTTACTATTCTGAGAAATGAACCGTATCATCACCAATAAATATTTATTGCGGACTAATGAATTACTATTCAAAAAAAGAAGTTTAATACAGAACTCTGAATTTAATTGTGTTTTCTACTTTCTTCAGCGCTTTAATTACCTCTTTATTATAATCCCTGTCCAAATCGGTTATTACGTAACCTACATCACTATCCGTTGACAGGTATTGTCCAGAAATATTCATCTCATAAGTAGCGAGGACCTCATTGATTTTGGCCATAATTCCAGGAACATTTCTGTGAATGTGCAAGAACCTATGAGCTTTATTCTGTTTAGGCAGACGAATATTCGGAAAGTTGACCGCATCTACAGTATTACCGGAGTTGATATAATACATAATTTTGTTAGGAACAAAATCTGCAATATCTCTTTGTGCTTCCTCGGTACTTCCTCCGATATGGGGAGTTAGAATAACATTGGGAATTCCCTGCAGCGCCGATGCAAATGGTCCATTAGACTTCGGTTCATGGGGAAATACATCTATCGACGCACCACTTAGCTTACCCCTTTTTAGGGCTTCTACCAGGGCCGGTATTTCCACTACAAAACCTCTTGAAAGATTCAAAAGCATTGCACCATCACGCATTTGGTTAATTTCACGCTCACCAATAAAATTATGATTGGCTTTGTTGTCATCCAGGTGCAAAGACACCACGTCAGATACATTCAATAAATCTTCAAGAGTATCACATTTTATTGCATTACCCAAAGCTAATCTGTCCTCTATATCATAGTAATAAACTCTCATCCCTATTGCCTCTGCCAGTACAGACATTTGCTTTCCTATATTACCATAACCCACAATACCCAGATTTTTACCCCGGACTTCTTTTGAATTAATTGCTGTCTTATTCCATATTCCACTGTGTAGTTCAGTACTCCTGGTAAAAACATTTCGGAACAACATAATAATTTGGCCAATAGCCAATTCCACAACAGACCTCGTATTGCTGTATGGTGCATTAAAAACCACAACCCCTTTCTTCTTGCAATAATCCAGGTCTATCTGTTTCGTCCCAATACAAAAAGCGCCAACCACCAGCAGTTTATCGGCTGCATCAAGTACTTTAGGAGTAAGCCTGGTTTTAGAACGGATTCCCAGGACATGTACTCCTTTGATTTTTTTAATAAGCTCATCTTCGGATAAACTTTCTTCTATAAGTTCTACGGAAAAACCATCTTCCGAAAGATTGTCAAATGCAACTGGATGTACATTTTCCAGCAAGAGAATCTTAATTCTATTTTTTGGATAAGAAAGGCTTCTGGGCAGGTCGTTTACAAATAAAAATTCATCCAAATTGGGTGCAACATGATCTGCATTGTCAGCGGCTTTTTCCCGATGAACATTTTCTGTATAGGCAAAGAATTTGTGGGCAATGCCCGCTTCCCGCATGACATAATCACTATAACCATCGCCAATCACCTGTACTTCACCTTCAAGATCGAGCTGCTTAAGACATTCTATTTTACCATTATGGGTTGCAAGTACATTCTTTTCGTCAAAACCTATAATGTTTCCTTCTTCATCAAATTTAAATGTATTGGCAAATACCCTATCAGATGGAATGTTATATTCCTTAACAATTGGATCTATAAATTCTTTAAATCCACAGGAAATTACATAAATGTCTTCTGAGTACTTTTCAAAAAATTCCTTGTTAGCGGCAATAGACTTTGAAATTTTTTGCTTTAACTCGTCTACAAGTGGGTTTAAATCATTCTTATTCGCTTTTAAGAGTTTTATCCTTCTTTCCAGCGATTCTGTAAAGGAAATATCCCCATCAATTCCAAGATTGGTGATTTCCTGAATTTCATGAATAACGTCATCCCGGTTAGACTTGCCTTGCAGTGTCATTTCCGCCAACACATCGAGGGCTTCTACCCTGGTTAATGTACTATCAAAATCAAATACGTACTTACGACCCACTTCTGTCATTCTTTATAAAAATTAAGACGCAAAATTATTAAATTAAATCCGTGCACGGTAGCCTCTCGATTCAAAAATGCAGTTTATGTAAGTATATGCGATTTCCATTGTGGATTGTTCTGCATTAAGTCCGAATCATTTAGAATATTCAAATTTGCCACGAACAAAAGTTTATATGATTTCTTTTCGCACATCAGGAATTAAGTTATCATTAAATAGAAAAATCAGGCATATAGCTGGCAAAATATTGGTGAACAAAAGAATTATTTGGAATTACTGCTCAGCTGTTTTATAAAATCTGTCTCTTCTACGGAAAAAGGAGAACCATTGGGCCTTAGAATGTCGTGATGCCAGATTTCAGGTTCCTCGGTGAATGCAGAATCCCAGCTTTTCCAGGGATAAATAGTATTCGTCTTACCAGATACAAATCCCCAATTGATAGCAGCAATTTTATTTTCTTTAAGAATTGGCAGCACACTTTCAAAGGTATTACCCACTCCTCTCGCGAGATACTCTGTGCAAAATAAGGGCCTATTATACTTTTGAAGTTCAGTAATTTTCTTTTTTACATTATCTATTTCCCCATCATATGCATGAAATGAAATGATATCAGAATTCACAAGCATATAACTATCCAAAGCAGGCAGGCTATCCGGGGTACCCCAATGGTCAATATTTCCCCTCCATATACCAGTAGTCAAAGGTTGACTCGGGTTTATTTCTCTTGCCCATTTCATTACTTTTTTCAAGAGCATTAGTGAATATACATGTTTATTGTCCACTTCCAGTTGCCGTCTTCCAGGCTGACCGGCTACATTATCGGGCTCATTATAGAGATCCCAAACCAAAACCCTATCATCTTTGGCAAAGTGCCGAACTACTCCTTTGATGTACGATTCCAGTTCATGATGTCTGGTACTATCCCCAAGAATTTCAGCACCCGGAGACTGTACCCATCCTGAATTATGTACGTGCGGAACAGGTTGTGGCTGAACTCCCGGTTTAGGAATTGGATGCCACACATCATCAAGTAAAACAAACATAGTCTTTATGTTATATTTTTCAGCCAATCCTAAATAATTTTCCAGACGATTTAAAAAGCCAATTGAATCTTGTTCCCATAGCAAATTATGGAGATATACCCGATGAAGATTCATTCCCAAATCTGCCGACCATTTTAATTCCCTGTCAATGGTTTCAGGATCAAAGGTATCTTCCTGCCAGAATTCAAGTTGATTTATGGAAGAACTAGGATTAAAATTTGCGCCCAAATACCAGGGCCTATCATTATACCAATCCCATGCTTGCTTAGCAGACCACCTTTGGCCTTCTTTTACAACATCTTGTCTATCTGTCTTTTTTAAATTTCTTTCCCCGCATGCCAATACAATAAAAAATAGCATGCAAACCCCTAAATATTTCATTGATTTTGGTTTTAATAAGCTAATATTTCTAATAATGAGTTAAATAACTAATATTTTTGCCTTTTAAAAATTGTACTTAGTGAATCAAAACCACCTTCTAACTCTTATACAATAGTGTTTATATTCTTTACCAAATAAGCTAGCCAGAGATGATTCTTCAGGTTGAATTTGAAAAGAGTTCATATAAGAAACAAAACCGGCAGCCAAAAGAACGTTGAATGCATTGGCTAACCACAGTGCCCAACCTAACAATATGAGCAACAATCCCAAATACATCGGGTTTCGCGAGTATTTATAAATGCCATTTGTTACCAAAAAAGTGGCCTTAGAAGGGTTTTTAGGGTTTGTTGTAGTCTTGACCAGGTAAAACTGAATTAATGCCACACAACTTATAACGACTGCTAAGAACAGCAGTGCCTTAATTAGATATGATCTGCCAAAAAAATCAAAATTTCCAACCGGTAAAAATTCAGCCAAAAGATACATGAGGCCTCCAAATACCAAAAAAATGATTGCCGGTGGTAGTTTAAGTTTCATAATTGAAAAAATGCAGTAATTAAAAATACTATTTTTAACCTGGTCAACAATTTTTTTATAAACTCATTTGGCATATGGATTTAGTTTTCGCCACACACAATACAAATAAATTAAAAGAAGTAGGTCTTTTGCTTCCCAAAAACATACGTCTTATCTCCCTGGAAGATCTAGGTTGTAGCGAAGAAATACCGGAAACAGCGACAACGCTGGAGGCTAATGCACAATTAAAAGCGGATTACATTACGAAACACTATGGAATATCGTGTTTTGCAGATGACACAGGACTAATTATAGATGCATTGAATGGTGCTCCAGGAGTCTTTTCTGCCAGATATGCAGGAGAAGAAAAGGATTCTGAAAAAAATATAGAAAAAGTATTATTTGATTTAATGAATATTACATCTAGAACAGCGAGATTTAAAACGGTAATTGCCTTAAATATAAATAGTAAACGAATTCTATTTGATGGAGTTGTTGAAGGTAAAATAACCACTGAAAAACGAGGTGCTGCTGGTTTTGGCTATGATCCAATCTTCGTTCCAACAACTTATGACCAAACCTTTGCCGAATTACCTCTGCAAATAAAAAATGAAATTAGCCATAGAGGAAAGGCACTACAAAAGCTCATTAAATACCTTTCTAAAATTTGAATATTTTAAGTTTAGCCACCATCTAAATAAATAAGAGTATCTTTGCCGCTTAAATTGACGCCGCTGGTATAGCATGTGTTGCGCTGAGTCTAATAAGTTATAAGGATAATCGCTCTATGCAACATACATATTTGCGATTAGGTAAATTATAAAATATTATGACAAAATTTGAAGCATTGGGGCTCAATAGCGCCCTACTGAATGCTATAACTGATTTAGGATTTGAAACTCCATCCGAGGTTCAGGAAAAATCCATTCCAATTTTATTAGAGGATGAAATAGATTTAGTGGCTCTGGCCCAAACCGGAACAGGTAAAACTGCTGCTTTTGGATTTCCGTTAATTCAAAAAATTGACAGCAATAGCAGAACTACCCAGGGTTTAATATTATCTCCAACCCGAGAACTTTGTTTGCAAATTACAAATGAAATGCAATTGTACTCCAAATATGTCAAAGGTTTGAATACAGTAGCTATTTATGGAGGTGCAAGCATTACTGAGCAGGCCCGGCAAATTAAGCGAGGTGCTCAAATAGTTGTCGCCACCCCGGGTAGAATGAAGGACATGATTGGCCGGGGGATAATAGACATCTCCAAAATTGACTATTGCATTCTGGATGAAGCAGATGAAATGTTAAACATGGGATTCTATGAAGATATTAAGGACATCCTTTCAAATACACCTAAGGAGAAATCTACTTGGCTTTTTTCAGCAACTATGCCCAGGGAAGTCGCTGCAATTGCCAAGAAATTTATGCATCATCCAACAGAAATAACCGTAGGTGCCAAGAATTCGGGAGTAGACACTGTACAGCATGAATATTATTTAGTGGGTGGGCGCGACAGGTATTCTGCCTTAAAACGACTTGCTGATGCCAATCCGGGAATATTTTCTGTCGTATTTTGCCGGACCAAACGGGATACTCAAAAGGTTGCAGAAAAGCTAATAGAAGACGGATATAATGCCGGGGCTCTTCATGGCGATTTAAGTCAAAACCAGCGCGATCTGGTAATGAATGCTTTCCGTAAAAAACAAATTCAAATGTTAGTGGCTACGGATGTTGCGGCTCGTGGAATAGACGTGGACGATATAACCCATGTAATTAATTATCAGTTACCTGATGAAATAGAAACCTATACCCATAGAAGTGGTCGTACAGGAAGGGCTGGCAAATCTGGTATTTCTATGGTGATCGTAACTCGAAGTGAATTGCGTAAAATTCATGCTATAGAGAAAAAAATAAAGCAGAAATTCATTGCAAAAAAGATACCTACCGGGATTGAGATTTGCGAAATCCAGTTGTACCATTTGGCTAATAAGATCCGTACTACAGAAATAAATGAAGAGGTAAATAATTATTTACCGGCCATTCACGACGTTCTTGACGGTCTTGACAGGGATGAATTAATACAAAAAATTGTTTCTGTAGAATTTACTCGTTTTTATAATTATTACAGTAAAACTAAAGATCTGAATTCAACTGAACCAGATCGCAGGGAAAGAAATAGAGGAGGTTCAGGTGATTTTTCGAGCAACGGATCTGTCCGCTATTTTATAAATGTTGGAGAACGCGACGGGTATGACTGGATGTCCCTAAAGGACTTTCTAAAAGATACATTGCATCTTGGTAAGGATGATTTGTTCAGAGTAGACGTTAAAGATAGTTTTTCTTTTTTCAATACTGAAGTCACTCATAAAGATCAAATATTAGAAACCTTTACCGATTTTAAAGTCAAAGGGCGATTTGTAAACGTTGAAGTTTCTAATAGCCCCGAAGGAGGAGGAAGACGGAGAAGAGACAAAGGATCAAAGGGTAAAAGAGATAGTAGAGACCGGGATAGAAGCCGCAGCAAAAGAAGAGAAGGTAACTTTTCTAAAGGCGGTTCAAGAAGATCTGGGTCCAAACAGGGTTCATCATCCGGAAACAGGCGAAGCAAAAAAAGAGATGGTTTCTATTAGTTAATTGTATATTAAAAAATATGCCAGGGCATCTATTTTTATTTTATTCGCATTATCAATTAGCATCATACTGAATGAATAAGTATTTATTGTGTTTGTTTGCGTTATTTGGCTTTGTTGGGCTATCCCAGGTAGATGAAGAGCAACAAGAAGGAAAGGAATTTGAGGCTGTAGTTATTAATGCGCAATCCAGTACTGCTTTAGAAAGTGTGCATGTAATAAACCTTAACAAGGTTGTAGGTACTATTACCAACGCTAAGGGTGAATTTTCTATTAACGCTTCTGTTAACGATACACTTTACTTTTCTTACTTAGGCTTTAAATCTCAGAAAATTCGTGTTACGAATGATATGTTTAAGTTTAAAAACACCAAGATTGCACTTACAGAGCTTGCGTATGCACTGGAAGAAGTAGTTGTAAAACCATATGAATTAACAGGATATCTTGAAATTGATGTAAAAAATTTGCCTATTAATACATCTTATCAATATAGTATCTCCGGATTACCCACAAGCTATGAGGCAGGAAGCAAAAATCCAAGTGCGGTAACCAAAGTATTAGGTTCCATTTTGAATCCGGCTGACCTTCTTCGAAATCTATTTGGCAAAAGACCTAATCAGATGAAAAAGTTGAGACAAATTAAGGAAGATGAAGACATAAGGGATCTACTTGCTTCTAAATTTGATCGAGAAACACTCACCGAATTATTACAAATTGATGAATTTGATATTAATGACATACTTTCCAATTGCAATTATTCGACCTCCTTTATAAAAACGGCTAATGATTTGCAAATATTGGATGCTATTAGCAGTTGTTATGAAGAATACAAAGTGCTTAACAGAAAAAACTAAAGCAGCGCTTAAGGCTTAATTACCAACAACATACTTCAAGTAGGAATATCCTTATGAAACCCTTTAAAGGCTTTTGAAATAAATTTTCTTATTCCGCATTCATTTTATAGCTTTAGGCAAAATCTTTGACCATGAAAAAGCTGCTTATTGCAATTGCAGTTTCTGCACTTTTTTTGACCTGCAAGCAGGAAGAAAAAAAAACCCAAATCCCGGATACCAAAGTTCAAGACAGCACACAAATAGCCCAGAAAGAAGTCCCGTTTGTATGGCAGGGCGCGAATATATATTTTTTATTGACAGACAGGTTCAATAACGGTAATCCTGATAATGATTTGAATTTCGAAAGGACAAACGAAACGGCTACCTTAAGAGGTTTTATGGGTGGTGATATTCAGGGTATCACAAATAAAATTGAAGAAGGTTACTTTTCAAAATTAGGAGTGAATGCTATTTGGTTTACACCTGTGGTAGAACAAATTCATGGCGATACAGATGAAGGAACTGGTAATACATATGCTTACCACGGATATTGGGCAAAGGATTGGACCGCTTTGGATCCCAATTTTGGCACAAAAAAAGATCTTGAAAATCTTGTAAAAACAGCCCATAAAAATAATATAAGGATTCTTCTGGATGTGGTTGTTAACCACACAGGTCCTGTAACCGAAAAAGATCCGGTATGGCCTGAAGATTGGGTAAGAACAGATCCACTTTGTGAGCACACAAATTATGAAACTACGACAAGTTGCACTTTAGTTGCAAACTTACCTGATATTTACACTGAATCTGATGAAGCGGTGGAACTACCAGACGCCTTATTGGCCAAATGGAAAGAAGAAGGCAGGCTTAGCAATGAATTAGATGAGCTTCAACTCTTTTTTCAAAGAACCGGATACCCCAGAGCTCCAAGGTTTTACATTATCAAATGGCTAACGGACTACGTAAATGATCTGGGTATTGACGGTTTCCGGGTGGATACGGTAAAGCATGCAGACGAGCATACCTGGTTAGAACTATATGCAGAAGCATCTAAAGCATTTGAAACCTGGAAGAAAAAGCATCCCGAAGAAGTTTTGGATGACACGCCATTTTATATGGTTGGTGAAGCCTATGGGTACGAAATATCTGAAGGTAGAAAATTCGATTTTGGTGATAAGAAGGTTGATTATTTCGAATATGGTTTTGAAAGTCTAATAAACTTTGAACTAAAAAACGACGCCAAAAAGAATTATGAGACCATATTTAAAAAATACAATCGTCTCATGAATTCCAAATTAAAAAACAAAGGGGTACTTAATTATTTGACGTCGCATGATGATTCTGAACCCTTCGACATAAATAGAGAAAGACCTTATTATACGGCAAACGTACTTTTGTTAACTCCGGGAACTTCACAGATATATTACGGAGATGAATCTGCGAGAGATCTTACTATTGAAAACACGGAAGGCGATGCAACTTTAAGATCATTTATGAATTGGCAGGAAATTGATAGCCTGCAAGAAACTAAAAAGGTTCTTGCTCACTGGCAGAAACTGGGAAGTTTTCGTGTCAATCATCCTGCAGTTGGAGCCGGAAGGCATAAGCGCTTAGCTAAAAAACCCTATGTATTCAGCAGAACCTACATTGATGAAAATTTCAAGGATAAAGTAGCGGTAGGACTGGACTTGCCCAAAGGTAAAAAATCGTTATGGGTTAAGGGGTTCTTTGGAGATGGAACCAAGTTATATGACACCTATTCTGAGACTCATGTAGAAGTGAAAAACGGAAAGGTAACCCTGGAAAATGATTATAATATAGCTCTCCTGGAATTAGCGGATTAATTTAAGTTCTTAAATGAAAGCATATTCAACATTTGGAACCCATAGGATTCATGCTTTAAATTAAGAGTTTTTATGAAATTAAACAGGAGAAGTTTTATCATCAAATTCTTTTTTGCTCTGATGGGGTTGTTTTTTTTTGACATTTTATGGTTCGAAAAGTATGTAATTCAGTGGACCACCTATGATCTCTCAAAATCAGAAAACAAAATAAAATTAGTTCAATTAACTGATCTCCATATTAATGAATTAAAATCTTTCCATAAGGCTATTGCCAAAAGAATTAATAAAGAACTGCCAGACTTTATCTGCATTACAGGAGATTCAGTCAACAATAACAAAGGATTACCGGCTTTAAACCAATTCCTGGGGTTTATCAGCAATGATATCCCAAAGGTGGTTATCATGGGCAATAAAGAATATGCGGGAAGAGTAAACACTAATTCTTTAAGAAATCTCATTGAAAAACATAATGGCCAACTACTTATTAATGAAAGTCTAAAATTCTCAAAGGCTAATCGAGACCTTGTAATAATTGGTGTTGATGACTTTATTGGGGGCAATCCGGATTTCACAAATGCATCAGCAAAATATGATAGTTTGGAGGAAACTATTGTGCTCAATCACTGCCCTGAATACAGTGACGAAATAGCGC
>JABDPH010000528.1 GCA_013042925.1 Eudoraea sp. | reverse complement strand
AACCATAGGTTTTTCACAATATACATGTTTACCCGCGCGCATGGCATCTATTGAAATTTGCTTGTGCCAATGATCAGGGGTTCCAATAATAACCGCGTCTACGTCTTTCCGGGCAAGTATTTCCTTATATTGTTTGGTTGTGAACAGATCTTTGCCCCATCTTTCTTTAGCTCTTTCAAGGTGACCATCATAAAGGTCGCAAACGGCAACTAGTTTAACCCCGTCGTGTTTTAAGGCTGTATTAGTATCCTCTGAGCCCATTCCCCCGGCACCAATTAGAGCAATTTGTATATTGCTGTTGGCGCTGTATTTTTTTCTGCTTAAGTAAGAAATTCTAGGGGCTGTTCCCGCGCCTATTAGTGCCGGGGTGCTGGCCAAAGCCAATGTTCCGGCTCCTATATTCTTTAAAAACTGTTTTCTGGTTTGGTTGGTTTTTTTTGACATAATTTTCTGGGATTAGCAATGCTAAATATATCCAATTCTAATAGAATTTTTCAAAATATACTGACATAAACTAAAAAAAATCAATTTTTTACCGATTCCTTCTGAAAAAATTAACGAAACTATTAAATACTTCCGCTTTTAAAATTGTAAATTTGTTTAACGATTATTTGTAAATAATGAACAATGTAAAAAAATCTTTTAGTATCCGTGATTTGGAAAACCTGTCTGGTATTAAAGCACATACAATTCGAATCTGGGAAAAGAGATACGAGCTCTTGTCTCCTGAACGAACCAGCACGAACATTAGGACGTACAGTCTGTCTAGTCTTCAGAAATTACTGAATATCACCCTTCTCTATAACAACGGATACAAAATATCTAAGATTGCAAAACTAAAGGAGACAGATATTCCGCTTGTTGTGAGAGAGATTGTGGCCAAGAGCAGCACTAAAAATCATGCAATTAATGCTTTTAAACTGTCCATGATTAACTTTGACCTCTCCTTGTTCCAAAATACATATAACAGCTTGCTTGCGGAAAAATCTTTTCGGGAAATTTTCTGGGAGTATTTCATTCCCTTGTTAAATGAGCTGGGGTTGCTCTGGCAGACAGATACAATTAGCCCTGCACATGAGCATTTTATTACCAATTTGATTAAGCAGAAGATTTACACGAGCACCGAAAAATTGCAGTTGATGGAGCCCACTAACAATGAAAAGGTCTTCGTTCTTTTTCTACCCGAAAATGAAATTCATGAAATTGGGTTGTTATTTATCAATTATGAAATACTTCTGCACGGTTACAAAACAATTTATTTGGGGCAGACAATGCCTTTGGAAAACCTTGTAGACCTGGAGAATTATTACACAAATATACATTATGTGTCCTACTTCACTGTGGTACCGGATAAAGACAGATTGGGCAAGTATATTGATGATTTCACAGAAATTAGAGATAAGAGTAATTCTAAATTATGGATTTTAGGTAGGCAAATTCGTCATCTAAATAAAGAAAAACTTCCGCCACACATTCGTACCTTTGAATCTGTAGAACAATTGTCTAAAACATTATAAATTTCTAATAGCCGTTAAACCATGAATAGCAACAAAAAAAAAGTTGTAATCATTGGATCTGGGTTTTCCTCACTTTCGGCCTCCTGCTATCTGGCCAAAAAAGGCTTTGATGTAAGTCTTTTTGAAAAGAACGATACTGTAGGTGGAAGAGCCCGGCAACTTTCTAAAGATGGGTTTACCTTTGATATTGGTCCAAGTTGGTACTGGATGCCTGATATTTTTGATCGCTTCTTTGCCGATTTTGGTAAAAAAACTTCAGACTATTACCAATTGGATAAATTAAGTCCGGCTTATAAAATTTTCTTTGATGATGATATTATAACTATCGGGGACTGTATGGATAAAATTTGCGAGGAATTTGAGCGAATTGAAAAAGGCAGTTCCAAACATCTTAAAAAATTCATAGCCAAGGCCCAAAGTAATTATGATATTGCCATTAATGAAATTGTCTATCGCCCAGGGCTTTCTCCTTTAGAGTTGGTAACCAAGGATACTGTGATAAGGGTAGACCAATTCTTTAAAACTATAAGTCAGGAAGTTCGAAAAAATTTCAAAAACCCGAAACTCATTTCCACATTAGAATTTCCGGTGTTATTTCTTGGAGCGAAACCCAATAAAACCCCAGCCTTTTATAGTTTTATGAACTTTGCAGATTTTGGACTCGGTACCTGGCATCCCAAAGGTGGAATGTACCAGATAATCATTGCAATGAAAAGTTTAGCTCAGGAATTGGGTGTTACAATTCATACAGACAGTGCTGTAGATAAAATCCTTGTTAAAGACGGTAAGGCTAAGGGGATTATCGTAAATTCTGAGACAATAAATGCCGATATGGTATTAAGTGGAGCTGATTATCATCATACGGAAACCCTCCTGGATAAGCAATACAGGCAATATTCTGAAAAATATTGGCAAAGAAAAACTTTTGCACCATCCTCGTTGCTATTCTTTGTTGGCTTTGACAAAAAATTAGATAATGTTCAACACCATAATCTGTTTTTTGACACAGATTTCGGCGAGCATGCCACTGAGATTTATGATAATCCAAAATGGCCATCCAGGCCATTGTTTTATGCAAATTTTCCTTCAGTCACAGATAAAAGCATGGCACCGACTAATAATGAAACCGGTTTTTTCCTAATTCCAATAGCCCCGGGATTGGAAGATACGCCAGAACTTAGGGACCAATACTTTGATATTATCCTAAAAAGATTCCAGGAACGCACCGGGCAGAGTGTGGAAAATAATATTATATTTAAAAAATCTTTTTGTGTCAACGACTTTAAAGAACAATACAACTCATATAAGGGAAATGCTTATGGTATGGCCAATACATTATCGCAAACAGCTTTTATGAGACCTGGACTGAAGAGTAAAAAAATTAATAATTTATTTTTCACGGGCCAATTAACGGTACCCGGACCAGGAGTTCCTCCTTCTTTAATTTCAGGAAAATTAGTTTCTGAATTAATGGAGAAAAAAATTAATTCATAGTAAATGAAAGCAATTTTCGATCAAATTTCCTTTGAATGCAGCAAAAATGTGACTCAATCGTACAGTACGTCATTTTCGCTTGCTACAAAAATGTTATCTTCCTCAATAAGGAATGATATATATAATATATATGGTTTTGTTCGATGTGCAGACGAAATAGTCGACGCCTTCCATGATTATGATAAAGAGACCTTGTTCAATAATTTTGAAGAAGATCTTGAGAGGAGCCTTGTAGATAAGATAAGTCTTAATCCTATATTAAATGCCTTTCAACATACATACCATAAATACCAAATTCCGCATCATTTGGTTAATTCATTTATGAAAAGTATGAGAATGGATCTGAACAAGAGCGTCTACAGTACAGAAGCAGAATTTAAAGAATACATTTACGGATCTGCAGATGTAGTGGGTTTAATGTGTCTTCGTGTTTTTGTTAATGGGAATGATGAACGATATGAAGCCCTAAAAGACTCTGCCATGGCGTTAGGGTCTGCGTTTCAAAAAGTAAATTTTCTACGGGACCTTAAGGCAGATTATGAGCATTTAAACCGTTCCTATTTTCCAAATACGAACCTACTAGAGTTGGATGAAGCATCCAAACTGAGAATTGTTGAAGAAATAAAAGCTGATTTTAAAAGGGGATATGAAGGAATAGTCCAACTTCCCAATGAAGCAAAATTTGGTGTTTATACGGCTTATAAATACTACTATAAATTGCTTCGTAAATTACAAAAAACGCCGTCGATGGAAATTAAAAATGCGCGGATACGGGTACCTAACTATCAAAAATTCGGACTTCTTGCAAAGTCCTATTTAAATTATAAACTGAACTTATATTAGCATGAAAATTGTAATTTGGATCTTAATTTTCCTGGGTACATTTAGTTTTATGGAGTTTATGGCTTGGTTTACTCACAAGTACATAATGCACGGTTTTTTGTGGAGCTTACATAAAGATCATCATAAAAAAGATCATGGTTCGTGGTTTGAACGCAATGATGCATTCTTTATTTTTTATGCAGTTGTTAGCATGACATTTTTTTATCTGGCTTCCTACACATCCTTTTGGTACGGTTGGCCATTAGGCTTTGGAATTATGGCTTATGGAGCAACTTACTTTATGGTTCACGACATTTTTATTCATCAAAGATTTAAAATGTTCAGAAATGCCAATAATTGGTATGCAAGGGGTGTAAGAAGGGCGCATAAAATGCACCACAAGCACATAGGTAAAGAAGATGGTGAGTGTTTTGGTATGCTGATTGTTCCTTTTAAGTATTTTAAGAAATAAGTAGTTTCGTATACTTAATTTGAGATGATCTACAAAAGAATTTCAGAAGTCCTTCTATTATTTTAATAGGCCATCCAATAAATTACGTACGCTTTCAGCATTCCAATCAGCAGAACCTGTCTCTGCTACAACAATATTGCCCTCTTTATCAATTATAAATGTCGTGGGTAAAGCTGCCGAATAAAGAGGTTTTGGTGTAAATCCGGATTCGAAATAAACCGGTAAATCATAATTTTTCTTTACTAAGAAGTTAGACACCCTTTCTTCTTTATCCCTTGCAATAAACAAAAATGCAACCTTCTCCCCGTACGCGTTATATAATAGTTGTAAATCGGGCATTTCCGCAACGCATGGTGGACACCAGGTTGCCCAGAAATTTATAAATACAACCTGCCCTTTGTAATCTATGAGATTCACCCTATTACCTTTTGTATCTACCAATTTAAAATCATAATCCTCCAGAACTTTCTGGGTTCTCTCTGCAACAGGTACAGGATTGTGAGATATTAACCTGTTAAGGTATACTTTGGCATGAAAACCTATCGGCGTAAAAAAATAAAGCGCCAACAATAAAATAATGGCAATATTAATTAGTTGTGTCCTTTTTAATTTCACTTCTATTCTGTTAGCTCATTTAAGAGGTTATAGATTTTTTTGTTATCCCAATCGGCTATTCCTTCTTGTTTCACCCTAAAATAGCCCTCTTTATCAATTATATATGACGAAGGTGGCTCAAGAAGAGTCAGCGGAGTCCTCTCTCCAATAATTAGATAGGTTACCGGGAAAGTAAATTTATTTTCCTTCATAAACGC
>JABDPH010000526.1 GCA_013042925.1 Eudoraea sp. | reverse complement strand
TTCAGGAAAGGCAGTGAAGAATCAGCACGTTTAATAACGCATTTAATACAAATAATGAATTTAATTTAAATGAAAGTTAATATTTACCTGGCTGCAATAGTAGAGTCAATATTACCCATGGAAGCAGCTATAGCTCGCTCAGCCTTTAGAAGCAACTCCGGGACATATTCTTTATAAAAAAGGATCACTACAGCGATAAGCATTATGGATAGCACTACTGTTAGAATCCGGGCCGAAAGTAATTTTTCTGAAGCTTCCATAAAAAAATTTATGTTAAAGTTGCTCCTATAAAGATAGTAATATTTGAAGTATTTAACAAATTCTTAACAAATTAAGTTTGAACGAATATTTCAATGAGGTATAAGGAGCACAAATACATATTTTTTAATTGATTTAGCAATCAATTAAATTAATTCTTAAGTTTATATGAATTGAAAAGAATAACTATATGAGCTCGCGCAGAGAATTTGTACAAAAAATTACCACTTCGGCCCTGGGATTACCGGTTTTATTAAATTCAAGCAGTCTATTTGCGTATACTAACGCACCCTATGACGGCCCGCTATTACGGGTTGCAATAATGGGCTTAGGTAGTTACGGAACACGAGTTGCAGAAGCAATGCAAAGCTGCAGGAAAGCCAAACTGGTGGGAGTGATTAGTGGAACACCTTCCAAAGTTACCAGGTGGCAGTCAAAGTATGATATTCCCGATAAAAACTGCTACAACTATAAAAATTTTGATGAAATAAAGGACAACCCGGATATTGATGCGGTCTATGTCATTACTCCAAACGGACTACATTGTGAGTTTACCCTGCGTGTTGCCAGGGCTGGGAAACATGTTATCTGCGAAAAGCCAATGGGCATAAACGCCAAAGAAGGCCAGGAGATGGTAGACGCCTGTAAGGCCGCCAATGTTAAATTGTTAATAGGATATCGCATGCATTTCGAAGCAAAAACCCTCAAAATAGTTGGGATGAGAAAGAATGGAGAATTTGGAAAAATTATCTTCTTCCAGGGGCAATCGGGCTTTATAATTGGAGATCCCAATCAATGGAGATTGAATAAAAAACTATCAGGAGGTGGCGCAATGATGGATATTGGCATCTATTCTATTAATGGAGCACGTTATATGATAGGCGAAGAACCTGTATGGGTCACCGCCCAGGAAACTAAAAACGATCCCGTTAAATTCAAGGAAGGAATAGATGAGACCATTCAGTTTCAAATGGGATTTCCCGGTGGTGCAGTGGCCTCCTGCCTTTCTACCTATGCCGTAAACCATCTGGATAGATTTTACCTTGCAGGCTTAGAAGGTTGGGCAGAAATGCAGCCGTCTACGGGTTACGGACCAATCAAAGCCCGCACGCACAAGGGGGAACTAACTGACCCTCATATTACACATCAGACTGTGCAAATGGATGAAATGGCAGGCATAATATTAGAGAACAAACAGCCCGTGATTCCTGTAGATGGTGAAGAAGGCGTAAAAGACATGAAAATTATAGATGCGATATATAAGGCGGTAAAAACAGGAAAAAAGATAGCTTTAACCTCGTCTTGATTTCCTTAAAAATGATTTTCTAAATATCTGTATCTTAAATTTGGAAGGCGATAGAATTGAATACATTTAAGGACCATAAATTCAAATAGTATGTTCGGAAATTCACAGCAATTACATGATCTAATTACAAAATTCCTTTTTTTTAGCCTTGTACTACTGGCATTTTCTGCCTGCAGGCAGAAACAGGAAAATACTGAAGGGAGGGCCAATTTGGCCATAAGCCCTGATAACGCAGGGATTAAGGTGCCTGATGGTTTTGGCGTCATAAAGGTGGCAGATTCCCTGGGGGCTCCCCGTCATATTGCAGTTAATTCTAACGGGGCCATCTACCTCAAGTTGAGAAAACCAATCGATGGCGAAGGTATTCTTTACATCGAAGACCAGGATGGGGATGGGATAGCGGATACAAAAAAGGGGTTTGCGGATTACGGTGGAACTGGAATTTATATAGATGATAATTATTTATACGCCTCATCCGACGAAGAAATATTCAGGTATAAACTAAATGCTAATGGGGAAGTAACAGAACCCTATACCGCGGACACCCTGGTTACCGATTTGGTCGCCTATAGAACTCATGCTACAAAATCTTTTACCCTTGATGGAGACGGAAATATCTATGTCAATATAGGGGCGTATTCCAACGCATGCCAGGAGGAAGACAGGACTTTAGGTTCTCCCGGGGTAATGCCTTGCGCGATACTAGATTCTGCCGGAGGTATTTGGAAATTCAGGGCTGATAAATTTAAACAGTCCTATGCTGAAGGGAAGAGATATGCAACCGGCTTACGTAATGTGGTAGGTCTCGATTGGAATTTCAAACTAAATAAACTGGTAGTTACGCAACATGGAAGAGATCAGTTGAATACGCTCTACCCCGACCTTTTTGACCAAAAGACTTCTGCCAACTTACCTGCAGAAACCATGTATATTATTAATGAAGGTGATGATGCAGGCTGGCCGTATATTTATTACGATCATTATCAGAATAAGAAAATACTATCACCCGAATATGGGGGAGATGGAAAAAAAACAGCGGGTGAAAATGCCATAGATCCTATCGCAACTTTTCCTGCGCATATTGCCCCTAACGCCTTGCTTTTCTATACCGGAGAAATGTTTCCGGAGGAATACAAAAATGGTGCTTTTATTGCTTTTCATGGTTCCTGGAACAGGGCACCTGAAAAACAGGAAGGGTTTTTAGTTGCCTTTGTACCATTTATGAACGGAAAACCCAGTGGGGAATGGCAGGTTTTTGCTGATGGCTTTTCCGGACTGGAAGAAATTTTTTCCCCAAGTGAGGCCAAACACAGGCCTACCGGTTTGGCCCAGGGCCCGGATGGTTCCCTTTATGTATCGGATGATTCCGGAGGTACTTTGTTCAGGATTGTTTATACTAAATAATAGGGGGAGTAATGGCTAATATCAGATTGCTGAAGGATACTATTCCAGGGTTTCTTTTAGTGCTTACCACAATTTTTTTGTTGAATAGTTGTAATTCTTCCGGAAAGAAGAAGGAAGCTTCCAAAAATACTGAAATACAAAATGTCTCAAAACCAGTTACCAAGGCTGAACTGCCTCCTTATCTTTCAGAAGGCAAAAAAGTATACAGGCAGGTGTGCTTAACCTGTCATCAGGCCAATGGCGGAGGGGTACCCGGATTAAACCCTCCTCTTATAAAAACCGACAATGTGCTGGGAGACAAGAATACCTTGTTGGAGATTATTATTAAAGGATCCGAAGCGGACCTGGCACGCGATAAATCTGAATATGCCAATGTAATGCAGGGTTATGGAATGTTGGGTGATGAAGACATAGCTAATGTAGCATCTTATATCAGGAATAGTTTTGGGAATAAAGCAGAACCCATTACAGCCAGTGAAGTGGCTGCATTCAGATCGGCAATTAAAAAATAAATGGTCTGGTCACACTTCTAACCCCTGCCAATATAAGGCATTTGGTTGGCCATTATTGTAAGAAAAGGAACATTGGTATTTAGAGGTAAACCGGCCATATAAACTATGCTCCTCCCTACATCTTCAGGGCGCATTGTAGGTTCTGTTTTGTAGGAACCATCGGCCTGGAGTGTTCCTTTCTCAATTTTTTTTGTCATTTCACTTTGTGAATTTCCAATATCAATCTGACCACAGGCAATGTTGTAGGCACGGCCATCGAGGGAAGTAGATCTGGTTAAACCTGTAACGGCATGCTTACTTGCGGTATATGGCGCAGATAAAGGCCGTGGTACATGGGCTGATAGTGAACCGTTGTTTATTATTCGCCCTCCCATGGGATCCTGAGATTTCATTATCCTGAACGCCTCTTGTGTACAGAAAAAGACACCGTTTAAATTCGTGTCTATCACATTCTTCCATTCTTCTATGGTAAGTTCTTCCATTGGTTTTACCGGAGCACTAACTCCGGCATTATTGAAAAGTAAATCCAGGCGACCATAGGCTTTCAGAGTTTGGTCAAATAGATTTTTAACACTTCGAGGATCTTTAACATCAGTTGGTATTGCCAGTACTTCGCTCATAGTACATAAAGCTGCAGTTTCGGCGAGGTTTTTTTCCCGCCTGCCGGCAAGTATTACATTCCAGCCATCCCCATTGAGCGCTATAGCTACTGCCTTACCAATACCTGTCCCGGCACCGGTTACTATGGCAATTTTGGATTTCTTTGTCATCTTAAATTTGAGTTTAATATTTTAAAAGCGCTATTTTCCTGAAATCTATGGGATGTCCATTAGATTGTAATGAAATATACCCATCTCTCACCTGGGCTTCACCATTTACCATAAGAGTTTTGGCAATCTCATGTTCAGGGTTAAAAGTTGGGTTGGCGTAGCTTAATATCTCTTCCCCATTGACATAGTGGGTTATAAGATTCTCTTTTACATCAATTTCCAGGGTCACCCATTGATCTCCGTGAAAAGTTTTTTGTGCAGAAGGAGGGGTACAATAAGCAGAATTTTTTTGTCCGTTGAACTCTACAAACATACCGTTCGCACAAACCGCTCCTACCGGTCTTTCGTCAGTTCCATTACCACCATGCAGGTTGTATTCCAGGGAAACAGGAAATGGTTGATCGGGGTTTAGTGATGCCGGAGACTGAGAATGAAATTGAACACCACTATCTCTAAATCCCCATTCAGGAGCCCCTGGAGCAGTTTCTCCCACAAATCTATACTCTACCTTCAACCTGTAGTTAGCTAATTTTTCATTAAAATATATAGCTCCAAACCTGTTATCAAAGTCGTCGCCATAAGCATCATAGCGAACACTTAAAATACCATCCCAAACCCTGAATGTGTTCCCGAAATTTTCTCCTAAAGGATGACCTATAATTCTCATGGTC
>JABDPH010000524.1 GCA_013042925.1 Eudoraea sp. | reverse complement strand
GGGTACCATCATATTTTTTATCCTTTTGAAGGGAGATTTGTACACGAAGCAATGGGCAGTTTGCTGAGCTACAGAATTAGCCTGTTATCTCCAATTACTTTTTCACTGGCATTCAATGACTACGGGTTTGAACTTCTGTCAGATAAGGAAGTAGATATGCAACAGGTTCTGGATAATGATTTATTTACAACCGCCTTTTTACTTGATGATCTTCAAAAAAGCTTGAATTCAACTGAGATGGCCAGGCGTAAATTCCGCGATATCGCCGTGATTAGTGGAATGGTTTTTACAGGATACCCCGAAAAAGGAATCAAAATGAAGCATTTGCAAAGTAATTCACAGCTGCTGTTCGATGTATTCAAGGATTATGAATCGGACAACCTACTATTTCAACAGGCCTTCAGGGAGACCTTTGAGCATCAGTTAGAGGAAGGTCGGTTGCGAATTGCCCTGGAACGCATTGCAGTGCAAAATATCGTATGGAGGTCTTGTACTTCTCCTACCCCCTTCTCTTTCCCTTTAATCACAGACAGATTGAGAGAAAAATTATCCAGTGAAAAGTTGACGGATCGTATCAAGAGAATGACCGCCATTTTAACCAAAAGTAAATGATCAATCGAGCAAATGGCAGGTCGTATAAGAATTCATTTCTTTCATAATCATTGCATTTCTATCTTTGATAAAATGACACAAACCATTCAGATCCTAGATCAGAATTTTATTTTGCATCCAAGTGGCACGCTGTATTGGAAGGAGCAGTCTACCCTTTTGATTAGTGATGTGCATTTGGGTAAAATTACCCATTTTAGAAAATTCGGTGCTGCCGTACCACAAAAAGCTATTCATAAAAATTTTGATTTGCTGGATTCAACTATTGCTTTTTTTAAGCCCAAGGCAGTTTGCTTTTTAGGTGATTTGTTTCATTCTTCATTGAACAGGGAATGGGAGCTCTTTGAAAAATGGATTGGAAATTCTGATCTCAAATATGTTTTGGTCAGGGGGAATCACGATATCATTTCACCCCTGAGATATGAACGAATAGGCATTCAGGTAGTAACCGAATTAACCTCTGAAAAATTTCTGCTCACTCACCATCCTGAAGAGCGACATGGTTATTTTAATTTTTCAGGTCACATTCATCCTGCAATTAAACTTAGAGGAAAAGGAAAACAATCGCTTCGCCTTCCTTGTTTCTTCAAAACAAAAGATCAATTGATCCTTCCTGCATTTGGCAATTTTACAGGAACTTATACTATGAATAAAAAAGATACTGACGAGGTTTTTGCCATTGCGGATAATACAATATTAAAAATTTAAGCCAATCTTTTGGTCTGCCATAGATTCAGCAATTATATTTGCACAAAATTCAACGGTTGACCAAATCTTCATTGCAGCAACTGTACGCACAGTCTCCCCAACTAGGGAAACTGAGGAACTTTATTTGCCAAAACCATCCTAATATTGCTTTAAATGGCCTTAGCGGATCCGCTATTTCATTTGTAACCTCAGCAATCTTTAACGAAACAGACCGGCCTTTCCTCGTTGTTTTGAGTGATAAGGAAGAAGCCGCCTATGTGCTTAACGATCTGGAGCAACTCATAAATGAAACTGATGTACTCTTCTATCCGGGAAGTTATCGAAGACCTTACCAGATCGAAGAAACAGATAATGCAAATGTTTTACTTAGGGCAGAAGTTTTAAACCGAATAAATTCCCGGAAAAAACCCGCTGTTATAGTCACATACCCCGACGCGCTATTTGAAAAAGTGGTCACAAGAAAAGAACTTACTAAAAATACCCTTAAAATAAATCAGTCTGATACACTTTCATTGGACTTTCTAAATGAAGTACTTTTTGAGTATCACTTTAAACGCGTGGATTTTGTGACCGAGCCGGGAGAATTCTCCGTACGTGGTGGAATCCTGGATGTCTTTTCTTTTTCCCATGATGAACCGTATCGTATAGAATTTTTTGGTGATGAAGTTGAGAGCATTCGGACCTTTGACGTAGAAACCCAATTATCTACCAATAAAGTAAGTCGGATCAGGATAATTCCAAATGTAGAAAATAAACACCTGAATGAAACTCGCGAAAGTTTCCTTAAATATATAAGTACAGATACCGTAATTTTCCTTAAAAACCCTGAATTAATATATAGCAGGATAGATTTGTTTTTTGAAAAAGCCAAAAAGACTTTTGGTGAACTTGATTCAGAAATAAAACATTCTGAACCTGAAGAATTATTCACCAATTCCGACTTGCTAAAAGAGCAATTAGCAACTTTTACCATGGCCATCATAGGGGGTTTTGGTCATATGCCTAATTCTGAGAATGTAGATTTTAATACAACACCTCAGCCTTCCTTCAATAAGAAATTTGATTTGCTTATCGCTAATCTCAACGATAACAACGACAAAGGTTATGAAAATTATATTTTCTGCTCTTCAGATGTACAAACCAAAAGATTCCATGACATCTTTGATGAAGTAGATGAAAATGTACATTATAAAACTAAGGTATTTCCATTATATCAGGGTTTTGTAGACCATGATCTAAAGCTAGCATGCTATACAGACCATCAGATTTTTGAGCGTTATCACAAATTTCATTTGCGGAACGGTTATGCCAAAAAACAGGCTATTACCTTAAAGGATCTCAACAAATTAGAAGTTGGCGATTATGTAACGCACATTGACCACGGAATAGGCAAATTTGGAGGGCTTCAGAAAATAGATGTCGAAGGCAAAAAACAGGAAGCTATCAAATTAATGTATGGCGAACGCGACATTCTATATGTTAGCATTCACTCATTGCACAAGATTTCCAAATACAATGGAAAAGATGGGGCAGTACCCAAAATTTACAAACTGGGCTCAGCGGCATGGAAAAAACTTAAACAAAAGACCAAGTCAAGGGTAAAAAAAATAGCCTTCGATCTTATCAAAGTTTATGCAAAAAGAAGGCTGGATAAAGGTTTTCAATACGCCCCGGACAGTTACCTTCAGCTGGAACTGGAAGCCTCTTTTATCTATGAAGACACGCCAGATCAAAGCACTGCCACAGAGGATATTAAGAAAGATATGGAAAGTGAAAGGCCTATGGACAGGCTGGTTTGCGGCGATGTGGGATTTGGAAAAACCGAAGTCGCCATAAGGGCGGCATTTAAACCTGCTGTAAATGGCAAACATGTGCCGGTGCTGGTTCCTACCACCATAC
>JABDPH010000523.1 GCA_013042925.1 Eudoraea sp. | reverse complement strand
TAAAGAAGTAGTCCTTTGGTCCGCGAAAAGAATAGCTCAAAAAGCGTGGGCCATTTCAGGCTTTCTATTTCCAGCGGAAAATGTAATTAGGATTATCTAAATCCTGATACTATTTACTCCTCAGCTGCTAAAATGAAAATAGCCAGTTATGCCGGCAATTAATTTTATAATGTGAAGGTTTTATATTTTTGCTCTTATCGGAATCCAAATTTCTTCCTCTGAATCCGGGTCATTGTTTTTATAATTTGATCCCAATACTTCAAAATGAGGCCTGTCATCAACTTCATAATTTGAGTTGGGCAGCCATTTTGAGAAAATATATTCAAAGATTGAACCGCCGGTACTGGAACCCTTATAATCAAAAACTGCATATGATCCTTTTTCGAGAATAAATGACTTCATTCTATTCGGGATATTATCAAAATCGTTAACCTCAACTGTTGCCCACTTCTCGAACTCAGTATTTGGATTGAATTGTTTGTAATACAAGGGCGGATAGATTTGCATAGAGATTTTATCCTCTGATGCTCTATTCTGAATTTCTTTAATTCTTGGTGCAAATTGTCCCCAGAGTTGTCCGGTTTTATTATTGGATAAAGTCATTTTTATATTGAGACCAATTAACATTTTTTCTTCCAATTCTTCAATTCTTGGATTCATATATTTCCTTGTAGTGATTATGCGGATTATCCTCCGTTGTGAGGTATATACCATACATCTTTTTCGAGATCAACACCACCATCCATTTCTTCCTGAACAACCCGGTCAATAATATAAATACCCGTTTTTGCCATTTCATCAAAAGTGTCTAAACCGTCATTCGGGAAGTTTACACGTGTTCTATGGATATTAAACTTATCTGAAAATGTCCGCCCAAAGGACGCCTCAACACCTTCTTTACCAAGCATAAAGCCCAAAAGTCCACCCCAGGTAGCAGTAGGGTTATCAGAATCCCATCCGGCCAATGCCCCTATCTTAATGGTCTCTTTTATGTCTCCTTCCCCGTATAACAAACTAACGATACTGGCACCAAAATTAATTCCTGCCGCAAAGCAACCATTGCAGAAGATATTTTTGGAAGTTATAGTATAGCCATCTTCCTGGTTCACCTGATAACGCTCATATAAGTCATCCCGGGCTTGCTCCCATGGAATGTTTTCATCATACTTACCTTTTACAAAATCATACATCTTCGCAGCATATGAATCATTGGGCAGGTGCTCCCTGGCCTGATTAGCCATCCAAATTATTTGATCTTTTTTCGGTAGGGTTTTATCAACTTCTGATGCCAGGGAATACATAATAACATAGAATTCCGAGATCCACTGGGCATTTTCCCTGGCTGTGGTTCGTATGGGTAATTCGGCCATTTTTAATGCAATATCTTGTCTCGAAGGGGCAAAAAGGCCAAATATCTCAGTAGTTAATTGCGCATCTATCATCTCATGGTAGTTATCATAAATACTGTCCTTAGTAATATTCGGATCACTTGTTTCAGGCGGCACTGCGCCATTGAGCATCATATCCAGAGCTTTTTGATTCGCAACCCATAAATAATTCTCTTCTTCATGTTTTATATGCTTCAACCAGCCTTCTTTAATATGTTTTCCGCTTAACATACTTGTTTTATTGGTATACAATAAATGCTGATACATATATTCAATATCCGTATCATCGTCTGCGCCCCATATCTCATCTTCACCCCTGAATACAAAGTCTATATTTTCTGATAATTCACTGGGAAGGCCTTCACCCCAGATACTTGGTTGGTCTGGTTTTCCCCAATCCTCCCTGGTGTAGAAGGGTCCAGTTTTTATCTCACCTATGTCTCCAATTTTATCCATTTCTGTTACCAGTCCGGTCCAATTAGCAATGCATTGACCTAACCAGAAACCATATAATTTGTTGGCATAATCTGAACGCGACATAACTTTGTCTGTCGTTTTCTGAGTATAGGTGGCATAATCCAGGCCGGGGTCTGTCAATATATTTTTAACCTCATTAACCTCTTTTTTATTGGCATCCTTACAGGATATAACTCCCAGAACAAATAATAAGGCGGTTCCAATTAAACATAGACCTTTAAGTGAGTTTTTCATTTTAAGTATTTTTCATTGGTTAACATAACTAAGTAAGCACATTTTATTCAAAATCCTCAACTTTTAATTGCTTTTTAAGCCAGTAATCATCATCCCGGAATTCATAAGCCGTGGGTTTAAAATCGCCAACAATTCCCACATCGGCTTTTACGGGCACCTCCATATCCATGCTCCAGAAAACACTGTTAACCAAAAGTCTGCGTACACCCTTGTTGAGCAAATCCGTAGCCGCTCCTATGGTGGTAGTAAATGCCTTTCCTTCTATACCCCCGGGTATCTGATAACTTTTTGTCCAGGCAATAGGCATCATGGGATCATTAAGCAGGGCACCTTTATCATTCTTTATAACAGGGATGGTATCTGTAGGCCGCATCCCATACAAGAGATCTGCCTCATTAAATTCTCCTTCACGTTTCATGACTTCACCCAATATAATGGGCTTTGAATTTCCCGGTAGCGGCAACCGAACCCCATAAACATCTGTAGGTCCCCAGATATCCCCATCTTCAATACCTTTAGCGATGGGGTGTGATTTCCCTTCCTTGGATACAATCCCCCTGGTGCTTTCATGCTTGTGGTGCCCGTGATGGGAAATCCATTTTTCTCCTAATACAAAGCGTCCAAAACCATCGACCCATTCTTTTTTGTCGCCCTCATAACCATTGCTGTAATGTTTGTAATTAGAATTAGAATCCAAATCAAAATTAAAGGCATGGGTAGCCGTACGGATGCCTATTACCGGCTTTCCGCTTTTAAGATAATTATCTATGAACTTCATCTGATCATCCGGTAATGCTCTGAACCTTGTAAAGATTACCATCAGGTCGGCTGAATCCAGTGCATCTAATCCCGGGATGTTGTTTACATAATTTGCATTTATTACACCTGGTTTGGATGGATCCTGTGCAAATAATACTGTACATTTAAAACCGTGTTTGGCAGATAAAATTTTGGCTAATTGAGGCAAGGCTTCCTCAGACCGGTACTCCTCATCACCTGAAATTAAGACCACATGTTTAGCTTCAGCATTTCCGGAATTAAAAGTGAGCCATTGTTTTGGTGTTACTTGTGACTCCACCGAACTTTTCTTTTCTGTCTTTTGCCCGCAAGACACTATTACGAGGCAACCAATTAAAAGAATTAATGTTTTTTTCATTCGTTGCGTTAATTAGTTGTGCCTTAATCAGATATCCATACCCTCTTTAATAAAAGAATACCCCCTTTTGTACACTTCTTCCATCGGCGAATAATCTCGCCAGACATTTATTGCATTTGCAAACTCCGGAATAATGGTACTAAAAGCTTCAATAGTAAGCCAACCCTTATAATTTGTTTCATTTAAGGTCCTGAAAACTTCATCCCAGTTTACCTGCCCGGATCCCGGAGTACCCCGGTCATTTTCACTAATATGCACATGCTTTAAATGGGGAGCAATAGTTTTTATTGCTTTTGCCTGACTTTTCTCTTCAATATTCCCATGGTG
>JABDPH010000521.1 GCA_013042925.1 Eudoraea sp. | reverse complement strand
ATCCGCCGCAGATACCAGCAACATGATTTTCTTTTTACTCACTGTTTCAGCAATATTTTCAAAATAGGCTGAGCTTCTCGACTTTACTTCAATTATTGCAATAGTATTACCCTTTTGCGCGATGATGTCAATTTCTGCTTTCATATAGCGGTAATTACGACATATTATAAGATATTCCTTTTTCACTAAATACGCTGCCGCTAATTCTTCTCCTTCTTTCCCCAATTCATTATGCGAACCCATAATTCCCTCTATTTCTTAAAAAATGAAGCAGTTTGTCGAAAATATCGGCAATCCGGTCCCAATTTCAACAAGAACATTGTAATTTCCCTGCAGAATAACGAAAATACTTGGAAGACCATAATATCCACTAAGTTTAAGCGTTAAGAATTTGCCCCTAAACACATGAACGTTCTTAAAGCCTAAAAAACTATGGAATACTTCGTTAATTGTAATACCTCTACATTAGCGCCGTACACAACACCCCTGGATAAATACAGGGCGGCGCATTTGTACAGAAGACTGGGTTTTAGTGCCTCAGTACAAACTATCAACAATGCCGTTGGTGCGGATGCCAGCACTTTGGTAAATAGTTTGATCAATGAAGCGGTCACTATGGCCCCCACTCCTGCACCTGCATGGGCAGATTGGAACAACAGCAACTATCCTGCAGACGATGATCTGGCAAGACAGGTTAAACGTGCCCAAGCCGAGGAATGGAGAATAAGCTATACCAATGGCTTGCTGAACAACAATCTCAGGGAACGGTTAAGCTTTTTCTGGAGTAACCACTTTGTTACGGAGCTGGATATTTATGATTGTAATTCTTTCCTTTATTATTATGTGAATTGCCTTCAAAGAAATGCGATTGGCAATTTCAGAACCTTTGTAAGTGAAATTGGCCTTACAAGTGCCATGCTTTACTACCTGGATGGTGTATATAATAATGGTAATAACCCCAATGAGAATTATGCAAGGGAATTGTATGAACTTTTCTCATTAGGTGATGGAAACGGTTACACCGAAGAGGATATCATTGAAACAGCTAAGGCCCTTACCGGCTATGTTGAAAGGGGTGAAATCGGTTGTGAACCGGTTCTTTTTGATGCTACCCGATTTGATGCCGGCCCTAAAACTATTTTAGGACAGACTGGTAATTGGGGTTATGATGACGTTATAAACATCCTCTTCCAGGAAAGGCCTAATGAAATAGCCGGCTTTATTTGTGGAAAATTATATGAGTATTTTGTTCATCCCGATTCCAGTGATGATGCCGGGAATGCACAAATGATAATTTCAGGAATGGCTAATACTTTTGTAGCCAGTAATTTTGAAATTGCCCCTGTACTTGCTCAACTTTTCTCGAGTCAGCACTTTTTTGATGATGAAGCAATAGGGGTAATCATTAAAAGTCCGTTTGATATATATCTTAATCTAATTAATGAAACCAATTTTGCCTATGACAATGGAACTTTACTTAATGTGATTGATACAAGCCGACTTTTAGGTCAGGAACTTTTTGACCCTGTTGATGTTGCCGGATGGCAGAGAGACAGGACATGGATTAATACCAACTTTATGATCGGGAGATGGCTCTCTGCTGAAGTATATCTGGAAATGTTCTACCAGAATAACCCACAGCAGTTCCGTACCCTAGCCATGGATGCAGTTGGTGCCGCTGACAGTAATACTAGTAATCCCGAAACTGTGGTAAGAGCCATAGTAGATAAAATTACCCCAAAAGGATTGCTTACACCTCAGGATTTTGAAAATGCAATGTCTGTTTTCAAAATAGAAGACGTACCGGAAAACTATTACGGTTCGGATTATATTCCTGGAGGACTTGGATTATGGATGCTTTCCGTTAGCCCGGAAGTACCTTCACAAGTATTCTTGTTGCTTATGCATTTATCCAGACAACCTGAGTTTCAACTAAAATAAAACCTACGACTATGTCTAATAATCATTTACCTATAAATATAAAAAATAATAACGGGCACGACGAGGAGCACAAGTATTGGAGCCGTCGATCCTTTTTACAGGCATTGGGCATCGCCGGGTCTGGTTCAATGATGCTCGGCAGTAACATGCTGACTGCATCTGCACCGTCCCCACTGACCGCGGCTATTGCCAATGCCGACACAGACAGTATACTTATCCTGATACGTTTATCCGGTGGTAATGACGGACTGAGTACCGTTATTCCTATTGAACAGTACGATACTTATGCCAATGCAAGGCCTAATATCTATATTCCTGAAAGTAAGATCCTTAAACTTACAGATGAGTTTGGTATCCCTACTTATATGAATTCCCTGGAACCAATGTGGGGAGCCGGGCAAGTAAAAGCCGTTCACGGTGTAGGCTATGAAAATCAGAGTTTATCACACTTTACGGGATCTGATATCTATGCTAATACCGATTTGACAACTACCGGCTTCGATGGTCTGGATACAGGTTGGATGGGTCGTTATTTTGAAAATATTTATCCCGATTACCTGGTTAACCCACCTGCAGCTCCGGCCGCCATTCAAATTGGAAATTTTGGCAGTCTGGTATTCCAGGGCGAAGAAACCAACTATGCGTTTGTTACTTCGAATATTGATCAGCTTGAAGAAATTGCCGAATCTGGAGTTCAGTATAGCCTTGATGACAGTTTGTTTAATAACTGTATGTATGGAGATCAGCTTAAGTTCTTAAGAGGAGTGGCTAATACTACCTATGAGTACTCCGGACTCATACATGAAGCCTATGAAAGAGGACAAAATCAGGTGGAGTATCAGGACAATGGCTTTGCAAGGCAATTAGCCCTTTTGGCAAGGCTTATTAAAGGTAATTTAGGTACTAAAGTATATATGATCTCAATGGGAGGCTTTGATACCCACGGTAATCAACCACTTGCTCATGAAAGATTAATGTCCAATTTGTCTATTGCAATCAATAACTTCTATGAGGATATTGCATTCACACAACAAGATGAAAAGGTATTGAGCATGACATTTTCTGAATTCGGAAGACGAATATTCGAAAACGGCTCAAACGGCACAGACCACGGTAAAGCTGCCCCAACCCTATTTTTCGGAACAGGGCTTAATGGCAGTGCCTTTGTAGGGGAGCAC
>JABDPH010000517.1 GCA_013042925.1 Eudoraea sp. | reverse complement strand
GCGCGTCCTGATGGATCATTCATATTTTTAAAGGCCTCATCCCATTCCAGAGCAATTTTAGTACTGCAAGCCACTGATGGCTCCTGTGGAACAGACCATGCAGCGGCATCGCTGGGGAAATGCCCCTCAAATATGGATCTGTAATAAAATTCTTCCTTCGTAGTCGGAGTTTGAATGGGGTATCTGAATTCGGCATTTGCTAATTGTTCATCAGACACTTCCTTATCAACAATTTCCTTTAACGTATCTATCCAGCTATACCCAACGCCATCAGAAAATTGTTCTTTTTGCCTCCACGCAACACTTTCGGGCAAAACAGATTCAAATGCCTTACGTACTACCCATTTTTCCATTCGTTCCCCATTTATCATTTTGTCTTTTGGATTAATTCGCATTGCTACATCCATAAATTCTTTGTCCAGAAAGGGAACCCTGCCTTCAATTCCCCAGGCGGCCAGAGATTTATTGGCCCTTAAGCAATCATACATATGTAACTTGGTCAATTTCCTGACAGTCTCTTCGTGGAAATCCTTGGGACTCGGTGCTTTGTGAAAATATAAGTACCCACCAAATAATTCATCTGCTCCTTCGCCAGAGAGTACCATTTTAATACCCATAGATTTTATTACCCGAGCCATGAGATACATAGGCGTTGATGCCCTGATAGTAGTAATATCATAGGTTTCCAGGTTATAAATCACATCCTTAATGGCATCAAGACCTTCCTGTATGGTAAACTTAATTTCATGATGGACTGTACCAATATGATCTGCAACTATTTGGGCAGCTGCGAGATCAGGTGAACCCTCCAACCCTACTGAAAAAGAATGCAATTGCGGCCACCAGGCGTCCTTGGTGTCATCAGACTCTATTCTTTTTTGTGAATACTTTTTTGCTATTGCAGAGGTAACTGAAGAATCAAGACCTCCAGAAAGTAAAACACCGTAAGGTACATCAGACATAAGTTGTCTATGGACGGCAGCTTCCAACGCATCCCGTATTTCGTCAATACTTGTCTGGTTCTCCTTTACTGCTTCGTAATCCATCCAGTCCCTTTTATACCATCTTTTTGGTTCTCCATCACTGCTGTGCAAATAGTGCCCCGGTGGGAAAAGTTCTATTTTGGTACATGTACCTTCCAAAGCCTTAAGCTCTGAAGCAACATAGAAAGTCCCATTTTTATCCCAGCCCATATATAATGGAATTATACCCATATGATCTCTGGCTATAAAATATTCATCCTTCTCTGAATCATAAATTGCAAATCCAAATATACCATTCATATCATCGAGAAAGTCAGGCCCTTTTTTCTGGTACAAAGCAAGAATAACTTCACAGTCTGATTGTGTACTGAAACTGTACGAACCTTCAAATTGTTTTCTTAATTCCTGGTGGTTATAAATTTCACCATTGGCAGCTAAAACAAGTTTCTGGTCTTCGCTAAATAACGGTTGTTTTCCTGATGCAGGATCTACAATTGCGAGACGCTCATGCGCCAATATAGCCTTCTGGTTTGCATAGATTCCGCTCCAATCCGGACCTCGATGTCTTACTTTCTTGGACATTTCCAATAATTGGGGCCTAAGGCTTTCTGTACTTTCTTTTAAATTAAATGCACATACTATTCCACACATTGTCTTTATTTTATATTAATTATTAGGCAAAGATGTCTATTAATTTATTAAATCGAAACACAAATAGGTATATTAATTTCAATTTGTAATAATATTAGCCATAATTGACACAATTATTAATCAAAATCTTTAATATGATAGTCTTGAACAAACATATTGTAAGCAGTTAAAATTTTAACGACTTTTTATAAGACCTCAATGGGTTTACTAATTAGATTTGAGGAATATAAAAACAAACACAATTATGAAAAAAGTATTGACATTAACCATCATGGCCTTAGCCATAGTTTTTACAAGTGAGATTAACGCACAGGATTTTAGCGGAATGGATAAAAGTCCGGCAGATATTGCTTCATATCCTTCCAGCTACAAAGTTTCCGATAAGTTGATAAAGGTTGTATATAGCAGACCGCAGTTAAAGGGTAGGGCGCTTTCTCAGCTCGCACCAGAAAGTAAAGTTTGGAGAACAGGTGCTAATGAAGCTGCTGAAATTACACTTTATAAAGACATGATGTTTGGAGACACTGCTGTGAAAGCAGGTACATATTCCCTTTTCACCATACCCGGAGGATCTGAATGGACTGTAATTTTAAATAGCAAATTAAATCAGTGGGGCGCTTATTCCTATGATGAGTCTGCAGATGTAGCACGTGCAAAAGCTTCTGTGAGTACAGGAGAGGATTCACTTGAAGCATTTTCAATTGCATTCAAAGAAGTAGATAGTGGAGTTCATATGGTAATGGGATGGGGCACTACCAGAGTTGCCGTTCCATTTAGCCTAAGTATGTAATAGACCTATAATAATAGAGTAAAACGCCGAAGTACAAGACTTCGGCTTTTTTTGTTTAAAATTTGATAGGATTAATTCCGTAGTACCTCAAATTCGTCGATTCCCTACAAGCATAAAAGTACCGTCCTGGGTATAGCTTTCACCACTAAATGAATCCCCGTCCATAATAAGGGAAACATCAACACTGCTGCCTTCTATATCCACTGAGAATGTAAGTTTGTTTTTATTGACCTTTACATTATCCGCAGGTAGTTTCCCGCCCGGCATCTCCAATTCCACAGAATATACCCTCTTTTTTCTGGAAACATGTAATATCCCGGAACTATACTCCATTGGTACATCTTTAACTAAATAATCCCAACTTCCAGTCCATTTCTTTTTTTTAATTAGAATGGTTGAAACCGTTTTAAGATCAAATGTATCGCAAATTTCAAGGGAATATCCGTTAGAAAATATTAATAAAACCACTATAAGGCCGAAATTCTTTAAAATAGTTTTCATTTGAAACGTTATTAAATTTATACCTAAATGTACAGCAATTTTTTTAAGTAAGAATTAGTCCTTTTTGGAAATAACAAATGCCACACGCCTGTTCCTTTGCCTACCCTCTTCCGTGTCATTGCTTGCTATAGGTTCAAGGCCGCCATGACCTTCCCAGCTTATCCTATCTTCTGAAAGTCCTAGTTCTATAAGATATTGTGCAACCGCTGAACAACGCCTATCTGACAAATACCGATTATATGTTTTCGTGCCAATATTATCAGTATGCCCATCTACTTTTATCTGAAGCGATTTGTTTGCATCCAGATAGTTATAGATTTTTTGAACATCTGTTTTGGCGGAGTCCAATAACCTAAATTCATCAAAATTGAATAGGACGTTTTTAAAAATATGGATTTTATCGAGTTCGTAATCTTCCGTCACAAGATCCACATCGGGCTTTGAATTTACCAAAGTCTCAGATAATTGCACCGGATGTAGGGCAACCATATCCAGGTAATAATAGGCGCCTTGTTTTGCTCCTCTTTTTGTCTTAAATTTTCTTGTCCCGGCATTATTTTTAAAATTGCCAATTATAATATAGTTTTCGATCCCCTTAGCCTCAAATCTGGAGCTTACAAGCACCCAATCTCTGGTGTCTCTATAAAAATTTGTATATCCTATTTCCATAAAATTATACGAGTTACCCACAACTTTATACCTATGCATTTTGGAAAGTTCTTTCTTTATATCGAGGGATAATCTTTCCTTCGAAAACAATACTCCAAAATCCTTTACGGCAAAATCAGAACGTTCTGCTAGACTGATATAAAAAGAAACCTGATAGGTTTTACCTTTCTCTAGGGTTTGAGTAAGAGGTACCTGCACATATTCCCTATAATCATCCGGGGCATATAGATAAAGCCCGGCATATCCTTTGCCAAAATCTGAAAGTTGTGTACCATTGAAGTTTTCAGGTGTGCCCATAATAGTACTGCAACCATTAAAATAGTCCGTGGAACCTTTTGTTGGCGTACTCCAATGGGTGACATCAGATTCAAAATTGCCCAGACGTGCCGGGCATGCATCGTACTGCTCAAAACTGGGATTTTGAACCAGGTTTTGAGATAGCAGAGATGTACTACACCAAAAGAAGGCTAGTAACAATTGGTATGTATACTTTGCAATCAAAAGAGCGGGGCTAATTACATCATTCTAAAATAAGAAATAATCCTCAAGTATAGCGTTTATGCCGTTTAACAGTGTCTTTAGCAGATGATTGATCTATTTTCACCCCAATTTTTTGTAAAGTAGTTTAAAAATCAAACTTGTAGGATACCCCGGCTAATACCTGTAAACTCTGTACTCTAAAATTCGCCCAGCGCTGGTATGCATTATTTGCAATATTATTTGCCCTGACAAAAACGGAAAGATGCTCTTTTACATGATATCCAACATGGGCATTTACATCAAAAAAACTATCTAAAGTTATCACAGAAGATGGAAAATCTGCCGGCAGAACATTTTCTACCACCTGGGCACTAAAATCCTGACGCTCTCCCACATAAAATAAATTTGCACCCAGAAACCATTTTTCTCCAATCTGGTAATCCAAAAGTAATGATCCTTTAACATCGGGAAGGTTCCATGCGGGATTGTTTGTTTCAGTATTGTAATCAAATAGTTCAAGGTTTAATCCAAGCGTGAAATCCCTGTTTATATCCAAATTTAATTCAGCAAATAACCCAAGGGTTTTAATATCATCATAAAATATTTCAAATGAATTCCCATAATAATATCCTTTTTCATCATCTCTGAAATCATTAAGAGGATTTAGTTTATAAAGGGGCTTTCTGTTTTCCGCTCTATAAAATCCTTTTACATTGTAGCTCAGACTAGGTAGTAATTGTCCCTTTATTCCCAGAAATCCATCATACTGTCTGTCTGTAGGGAGTATTGTCAGTGTGGGTGAAACAAAAGGATTTTCGTTTACAAAACTATAATATGAATTTTGATCTAATCCCCCTTCTACCC
>JABDPH010000516.1 GCA_013042925.1 Eudoraea sp. | reverse complement strand
AGGTAGACCCGTTTAAGGAAAAACTTCCTGCAGCAGAACCGCTTCCCGAAGAGGTACGAAAGGACTATTTTGACTTTATTACACCACAAAAAGTACAATTAGACTGTATTGAATTTTCGGAAAGACCCGATGAAGAATTGTTAACTCTTAACTAACTCAATGCCTTTAAAGAACACTAACCCAACAACTACAGCAGCCTGGAAACAACTCGGCGAGAATTATAAAGAAACAGAAAGCATACATCTCAAGGACCTGTTTGCAGCGAATAAGGAACGCGCCACAAAATTTACATTAAGATTTCAAGAATTTCTTGTTGATTTTTCTAAGAACAGAATAACAGATAAAACCTTATCTCTTTTAATTCAACTTGCAGAAGAAGTAAATTTAAAAGATGCTATTGAAAAACTATTCAATGGTGACCTTATTAACCAAACAGAAGCAAGATCCGTACTTCATACAGCGCTAAGAGCAAAAGAAACAGAAAAGATCATGGTTTCAGGAGTGAATATTATCCCTGAAGTTTACCAGGTTAAAGAACAGATTCGGAAATTCTCTGAGGAGATAATCAATGGAAACAGGAAAGGATTTACAGGTAAAAGGTTTACAGATATTGTAAATATTGGCATTGGAGGTTCAGATTTGGGACCTTTAATGGTTACGGAGGCTCTGAAGTATTATAAAAATCAATTACGTACTCATTTTGTGAGTAATGTAGACGGTGACCTTGTCCATGAAATATTAAAGGAATTGAATCCTGAAACTACACTCTTCGTAATTGTTTCCAAAACATTTACTACTCAGGAAACACTCAGTAATGCAAATACAATAAGAAAATGGTTCTTAAAATCGGCAACAGAAGAGGATGTTTCCAAACATTTTGCAGCAGTTTCTACTAATGCTGAAAAGATCAGTGAATTTGGAATAGCGGATGAAAACGTATTCCCCATGTGGGATTGGGTAGGTGGAAGATTTTCTCTTTGGAGCGCAGTAGGCCTGTCAATTTCGCTGGCAATAGGCTATAAAAATTTTCAGGAACTATTATCAGGAGCAAACGAAATGGACACACATTTCAGGACTGCAAGTTTTGATGAAAACATTCCGGTTATACTTGCCCTCTTAAGTATTTGGTACAATAATTTCTACGGAGCTGAAACAGAAGCCGTTATTCCTTACACACAATATCTAAATCGATTTTCTGCCTATCTTCAGCAAGGTATGATGGAGAGTAATGGTAAGAGTATTGATCGTGACGGCAATTTTACTGAATATCAGACAGGAACCATTATTTGGGGTGAACCCGGCACTAATGCACAGCACGCTTTCTTTCAGTTAATACATCAGGGCACAAAATTAATACCTGCAGATTTCATTGGATTTAAGGAATCATTGCACGGAGATTCTGATCATCACAACAAATTGATGGCTAATTTTTTTGCACAGACTGAGGCGCTCATGAACGGCAAAACCGCTGAGGAGGTCAGGCAGGAATTAGAAGCAAAAAAAATGGCGGATAATGAAATTGAAAAGCTTATTCCTTTCAAAACTTTTGAAGGGAACAAACCTACCAATACCCTGTTAATAGAAAAACTTACTCCCAAAACATTAGGGATGCTAATTGCCATGTATGAGCACAAAATATTCGTACAGGGCATTATCTGGAATATATACAGTTTTGATCAATGGGGCGTGGAGCTTGGGAAACAACTTGCATCGACCATTCTGAAAGATATCAATAATTCAGAAATTGCCAAACATGATAGCTCCACACTGAATCTTTTGCATTTTTTTAAGGATTAAATTGGAACTTCTGTAATTCGAAAAAATCCACCCTTAAATAATCCGATTTTCTATTTATTTGTTGCCAAACTAGCCTTACTTTTGTTATTGGTTTTTTAACATTACCTTAACGCATATGTGTCTTGTAAACCGCACATTTGCGGGATAAATGAAAAACGAATTAACACTTAGTAAAATGAAAAAAATCTACGTTGGTTTAATTGCTTTTTTAGTGTCAGCTATGGCATTTTCACAAGGAGTTACAACCTCTTCTATTGGAGGTAAAATAACTGATAACACTGGTGAACCCTTGCCTGGGGCCACAGTAGTGGCAGTTTATGTTCCTACAGGAGCTAAATATGGTGCTGCTACAGATTTCGATGGCTATTACAGGATATCAAATATGAGATCTGGCGGTCCTTATAGAATTACCATATCTTATGTTGGTTTTAACGATTATGTTCAGGAAAACGTAACCTTAACTTTAGGACAATCTACTACAATAAGCACAGGATTGGCTGAGTCGGCTACTGCTTTAGATGAAGTTGTGGTTACCGCTACTGGTACTGGTGTCTTCAGTTCAAGTAAGACTGGTACGGAAACTAATGTCTCCCAAAGAGATATTCAGACCTTGCCTTCTGCATCAAGAT
>JABDPH010000237.1 GCA_013042925.1 Eudoraea sp. | reverse complement strand
CCGCCATAGGGGCTATCCTCATTCTTTTTCGGTAATGGACAATTTTGCGAGAACAGGGAAATGATCTGAAGGATACCTCAAATCTTTAGAATCACTCAGTATAGCATATTTAAGAAGCTGAAATCCTGTTTTTGACAGGAATATATAATCTATCCTCCTTGTTATGGGTTCAGAGAAATTAAAGCCATTAAATGTTCCTTCAGGACCAAAAGCCTTTTCTCCGGCGAGGAGATGGCTATCCTGCATAGCACTGGAGAGTAATAAAATACTCGGATGATCTGGTTCTAGGTTAAGATCACCCGTTAGTATAACAGGTAAATTCTGCTTATTTAATTCTTGTATTTTTTCCATAATCAAGAATACACTTTCTTTTCTGGCCTCTTCCCCTCTATGATCAAAATGAGTATTAAACACCCAAAAAAATTGAGCTCCACCTTTAACTTTAAATAATCCGTAGGTACAGACTCTCTTTATAGCAGCGTCCCATCCTTTTGATGGTAATTGCGGTGTTTCAGAAAGCCAAAAAGTATTTTCTTCAAGTAGTTCCAACTTTTCTGAATCATAGAAAATTGCTGAAAATTCGCCATTTTTAAGTCCATCCTCCCGCCCTTTTCCAAGATATTTATACCCGGGCATTCCCTGCTTTATTTCTTCCAACTGATGTAATAATCCTTCCTGGATACCAAAAACATCAGGGCCGTGAAAGTTGAGCTGACCGATTAAAAAGTCCTTTCTGTTGTCCCATCGATTCAGGCTATCAGAAGCAACATCCAATCGAATGTTATAAGAAACCACGGTTAAGTCTTGAGCATTTAAATTTAGTTCCATGAACATAAATAACATCAGAATTATAAGGTTTCTTTGTATCATAGATTGAATATTTATTGCAAATAAGGACTAGTGAAATTCAATTTTCTCAAGCCGTTTTGCACGTCTTCATTATTCATGAATAAACTCCATAACAGACCAGATCTGTAGTTCTCTATCATTACCGGAATGGGTCCCTGATCTATGGCCAGATATCTGGGCAGATACCAATTATACTCATTACTATATGCATCATACGGTCCGTATATCCCTATAAGCGAGTCCTGTTTCGTATACAATTGTCTTAAAAAATCGATGCTTTCTTCCGGAGTATATGGCATAGAAGATAATGCTGCCGTTGGTGAAATTACTCCAAGATCATTGGTTGGTTGGTGTCCTGCATAACCTGCCATTGAATAGCTGGAAGTTAGCCCCCACTGATTTTTACCGTATCCTTCAAAATCCATTGGGTTGTCTACACAATAAGCGTAATGGATCAATGCATGATTGGTATTTAATTTCAAATAATCCGCAAATTGGTCCTGCAGGCCGTTAGGATCCAATCCTAAGTAAGAATAATGCGCCCAAAACAAAGGACCTACCGGGTCATTACTGAACTCATAATGGTCTAATTCCGTATCCAAACCATAAAAGGTGGTATCATTAAGAATAGCACCCGCCCTGGCCCATCCGTTATCATATACTTTTTTTTCAATTCCATGAGTTGGTGACGCTGCTGCCAGCACATAGAGTACAAGACATTCATTGTAACCACCAATTGCAAAGTTCATTTCCCATCCATATTGCGGGCTCCAATGCCAGTAAAGTACTTCCTCTCCGCCTCTGGTATACCAATCCCATTCAACTTCTTCCCATAGTTTAGTAATCCTCGCTGCCAGCTCTTTTTCTTCTGGTAAAGAATCATTCATATACTCCTTAACTGTTAGCAAACCCTGCACTAAAAAGGCCGTTTCTACAAGGTCACCTCCATTATCAGCTGGACTAAAAGGATAAACCGTACCATCCGGATTTAACCAATGCGGCCAGGCTCCGTGAAAACGATCAGCATTTTCAAGGAAATCAATGATCTTTGTATACCGTTCAATAGCTTCGTCCTTGCTTATAAAGCCTCGCTCAACACCAACAAGGATGGCCATCAACCCAAAACCCGATCCCCCAGAAGTTATAATATCTTTGGAATGGTTAGGATAGTTATTATCTGTATGAAAACGTTCCCTGGCCAGACCCGAAACAGGTTCTGCCCCTTCCCAGAAATAGTTAAATGTCTGTTGCTGAACCATATCTAACAATTCCGCATCTGTGAAAGAAGATTCAGTCTCCATAGCAGAATTATTTTCCTTAACCTCAATAGATTTCTGATTATCGCAGCTTAGAAGTAAGAATATACAAAGCATGGTTACGGCCCAAGGGATGAAAAATTTATATAACATGCTATGCTATTGGGAATTTTTATTTGATAAGGTACAAAAACTTTGTCTATTGTTCTTCTTGTAGGAATGCAGTTGAAAAGGATGTAAGAATGACTTTTTTTGATTACCTTGTATATCATAATTTATTAGAAAAAAATAATCATATCAATTATAGAAAGAGAAATAATGAAATTCAATTTAGCTGAAAAATTAGCCATAGTAAAAGCCATTGATGAGGTTATTCTGGTAGATGGAAAAGTCAGTCAAAGTGAAATTGACTTCCTGACCCAATTGATGGATATCTTAAAATTTGACCGCATTCTCATAGAAGAAGCCAGAAAAATAACAGCCAAGGAATGCATGCAAGTTCTCAAGGCCATGCCAGAGAATAAAAAACATGCATTAGGTGTAATGTTGAGTGAGATGGCTAATGCCGACGGAGAATTTAGCGAAGATGAATACCGCCTTGTTTTTAATATTCTCCTGGAAGCGGGAATAGATATTGAATCTGCGCTTGATTAGGTAAACCCGGTGTTATAGTTTATTGCAAAGAATAAAATTAAAAATCCGACTTTTAGTAAAAGTCGGATTTTCTGTTTGAAAAAACTCCTAAGGATACAATGCCCTGGGAATATGTGAAGTAATCCTAGAATTCTTTAGTCAGATCAGCTGTGTCATACCATTCTGCCGAATGTATAATTTTGCCTTCATCATTAAAAAAGTAGACTGCATAATATTTTAATCTGGAGTCTTTTCCAGTTTCGGCATTTACCGATTCCCAAAGTCCGTAAACTCGGACATCGCCATTGGGCTTTTGATCGTCTCCCAAGCCGGCAAAATACTGCGCATTGGTTAATTTTTTATCATTATACCCTTTCATAAAACCTTTCATAGCCTCTTCCCAGGTAGCTCTGGGCAAGGAGTCGCTCCCCACACTGGGCGGTGACCAGATAAAATCATCTGTAACATATTGCCCAAAGTTAAGGGAGTCATTGTTGGAAAATGCCTCCAAAAAAGCCTTTGTGGTTTCTACATTCTTATGGAATTTTTCCATATTCGGATCCGGCATAGGTGCCTTTGGTTCCTGTACTTTTTCCTGACAACTTGCAAGAAATACGATAGCAGTAAATAAGAGAATAACTTTTTTCATGTGTTTCATTAATTAGTTAATAGATATAAGCAAGTCTTCCTGCGAAGGAATGTGCTACAAGGATATAATTTTTGCATAATCAATCATAGTAAAGGTGGATGAAGACCCTTTTTTATTGTCCGAAGGTGGTACTTTTTTTACCGTAGCAAAATAGTCGGTTATATAATTTCATCATTCTTCATTTCGTCAGGTCCATGGTTAAAATGAAACCATCCAACAAAACTTTGGTTCTCAAAAATACTTTAGTAATTTCATAAAGATTCGCATTTTTTAGATCAACTTAAAAAACAAATACAACATGAAATTATTCAGAGGTTTCAGACAGCAACTAATTCATGAGAAAAACATAAAAAAATACCTGCTTTATGCCATTGGTGAAATTTTACTGGTAATGATAGGTATTACCCTTGCTTTTCAGGTAGATAACTGGAATGAAGACAGGGTAAAAAAAATCGCTGAAATAAGAACCTACAAGAATATCAGGGAGCAAATTAATGGAGATAAAGAGCTGATTAAAAATCAAATAGACTACAACAATCGCTACATGGTCCAATTTGAATATGCTAAGGAAATTATTTTTACCAATGACCGTTCTAAAATAGATACACTTGGGGCTATAGCCGCCAAACTTACAAAATATTCCGATTTTGACAGAAAAGGCAATATCTACGAGACTATGGTAAATAGTGGTGAAATACAGCTCCTGCAAAACCAAAGTATCATCAATAGGATTAGATGGCTAGAAGAACGCTATAATTACATTAACAGAATGGAGAATATTCACTATGATATTGTAATCGGTTATGCCGCACCCAGTATAACTAAAACAGTAAATTTTGTTACTGCCGAAGTAATTGAACCAGAACAAATTTATTCTGTGGAATTTCAAAACCTGACTCAACTTTTACTTCAGGTTATGATTGAAAAAGATGAAATCTATGAATCCGGTATCACCGAGATTGATGAAATTTTGGCGTTAATTGATATAGAACTTAAGGATAACTAGAACAGGAGAATTACCCTGATCCTGTCCCCAATTCAAGTTAAGACATTATAACCTGCTAATTGAAGAAATTGATTCTGTTATTTAACCCTGATGCGGTTAATTATATTCCTCTCAAATTTTTTATCATCCTCAAGAATTTTAAAAAAAGACGTTATAAAATCTTCAGCCGTGGACAGCTGGGCGGGGTCCCGAAAATAGATTTTTAACTCATCCATTAGGGCAAAAATTCGTTCTTTGTGATCAAGGTAGGTCTGCCGTACTTTTTGGAATACTTCTTCATCCCTCATATAACCTTTGTATGCGCGTTGTGTAACTTGATCTATTTGTGAAGGTATGTTCTGGATATTAGACACTGTTGCGTAATGCGTATTCACGAACCCTGACATATCAAAATCGTAAGGAACCGAAATAATCTTATCATCAATAAACAAAAGTCGTTGATTGTGTTGAACCCTTGAAGAATAATCCGTATTTCCTATCATGTATTCAAAAAATGCATTTTCCACCGCGAAAAGAGCATCATGCTGTAAAGGATGTATAATCCTTTTTATTTGCTTTCCATTTACACGTTCGGCAACATTATCAATATCCTCAATGAGAAAGCCCTGGATCCTGTGCTCTTTTATTCGTTGTCCTTTCTCTTCAAGAAATTCGAGATCCACCAATCTGGTTTTAAAATGATAGGGCGAAATATCTTCATATAACTTGTAGGCCAAATACTCCTTTAGAACATAGTCATTGCCATTTCTACCCTCCAGACATGGAAGAACAACCTTGAGCTTTTTGTTTCCTTCAAAGATTGTCCCTTTTGCTTTAGATTTTTTTATTTTGATTCGCAATGGAACGTAATAACAGTTATTACGCCTGAAATTTCCACGGGCTCTAAGCTTTATATTGATGGAATCCCATAGATCTCTCGCATCCTTGTACCAAAGTGTAGACGCTATATAGGTACTATCATTGGTGTTCGATCTAAGGTTTTTGGTAGAGAATTTTAGTCTTATAGAAAATTCTTCCTGATCTTTAAATAGCTCCGTGGTTTCATTAAAACCAGTGCTAACAGCTTGCTGGGATAACATAAAATGACCCAACGACAAATTAAGAAGAAGAAAGATAAGTATTGTTTGGCTTTTCATAATTCTATTTTCAGCCTTTTTAAATATAATCAATTAAATTTCAACATACTATGGATTCGAGATACCTCATCTGCTTATTTGCAACTCCTATTTGAGAATAACTGCAATCAACGGATGTTTAGAGTCTAACTTCCTGAAAAGAAAATATAATCGCTAACTTTCTAGACTAAATCAACCTAAAACCTTCCCAATAAATGAAAAACTTCCCAAATGCCCTTGTCATTATGATTGGGTTTATTCTATTTGCTGCGATATTAACTTATATCATTCCCCAGGGCGAATACCAGAGGGTAATCAATCCGGAAACCAATCAGCTTAGTGTTGTAAACAATTCCTACCAGGAAATAGATGCGCCATCTGTATCTGTATGGGATACTTTCATGTCCATTCCGGAAGGGTTTATTAAAAGAGCCGATTTAATTGCACTTATACTTTTAATTGGTGGTAGTTTTTATGTTATAGAAAGAACCGGAGCTTTAAAAGACGGCATCGAATTTTTAACGATGCTCTTGCAAGGAAAGGAAGAAATAGCTCTGATTGTGGTTTCCCTGGCCTTTCTTGCCGGGGGAGCATTAAGTGGGTTACAGGAAGAAATCATTGCTATGACTCCTGTGCTTCTGTATCTATCATCCAGACTGGGTTACAATTCTTTTGTGGCAGTTGCTATAAGTTATGGTTCTGCAATATTGGGAGCGGCATTTAGTCCTATTAACCCCTTTGCCGTGGTTATCGCACAAAAAGAGACAGGCCTTGAGTTTTTATCGGGTAGTAGTTTCCGTTTAGTTATAATGGCTATTGCTTTTTGCCTATGGATGTTTATGGTGATTAGATATGCCAATAAGAACAAGGTACTTGAAGAAGAAGAACAGGTTCTTGAAAAAAAGAAACTGAATCCCCGAAGTGCTATAATCCTCGGATTAGTAGGAATGGCATTTGTGATTTTAATTATAGGCATATTACAGCACAATTGGGGATTTAATGAAATGTCTGCCGAGTTTTTTATACTTGCCTTAGTGGTGGGGTTGATTGGTAAGCTTGGAGTAAATGGCACAAGTAGGGCTTATATTGAAGGTTTTAAAGCCATGATTTTTGCCTCAATGATAGTTGGCTTATCAAGCAGTATTTCCATAATCCTTGAGCGGGGGATGATTATTGACAGCATTATATACGGCCTCTTTACTCCTATGCAATATCTTCCCAAAAGCTTGTCGGCCATTTCCATGATGGTGTCTCAATCGTTACTTCATTTTGTTGTGCCCAGCTACTCGGGCCAGGCTGTTTTAACGATGCCCATATTGGCTCCTTTGTCTGATCTCATAGGGATTTCCAGGCAGGTATGTGTACTGGCCTATCAATATGGTGCCGTGATGACGGATCTGATCATCCCTACCAATGGAGGTTTAATGGCTGTTTTGGCTATAGCAGGGATCTCCTTTGATATCTGGTTTAAATTTGCTTTAAAACTCATTTCGGTAATAATGATCCTCAGTGCGATAGCCCTAGTGGTGGCCATATTTATTAACTTGTAGATCTAATAGTTAGATTTTTCAAACTAAAAAATCAATAAATAACATAGAATTGAACTGGATTTATAATGTCCCAAAGAAAAAAACTTGTAGAAATTGCGACATTGTTTTTTAAGTTAGGAAGCATTGCTTTTGGTGGTCCTGCTGCCCATATTGCCATGATGGAAGATGAAGTAGTTAAAAAAAGAAAGTGGATGACCCAAGAACACTTTCTGGACCTTATTGGGGCAACAAATTTAATTCCCGGACCCAATTCAACTGAAATGACCATGCATTGCGGACACGAACGTGCCGGCTGGAAAGGATTGTTCGTGGCGGGGATTTGTTTTATTTTTCCCGCGGTAGTCATTACTTCAATCTTTGCCTGGCTCTACGAGCAATATGGCCAATTGCCAGAAGTGGAACCATATATTTAT
>JABDPH010000235.1 GCA_013042925.1 Eudoraea sp. | reverse complement strand
TATCGGCATAATCCTTTCCCAATACCTCTTTGACAATTTTATGCAAATGTTTCAGCCCCTTGTCCAGGAATTCTATATCTTCTTTGGCCGCACCTTTCTGGGCGGCATAAACGCAAGCTGCACCCGTAGGCCCGAATAAGGGATTGTCTACATCGTTAACAGCGTAAATCTCTAAATTTTGGTAATCCTTCAGGAAGTCTGATGATTTTATGGTGCTAATCTTTGATAAATTTTTGCCTATCGGGTTTAGTGAATTCCCAAATTCATCAAGGAATGTAAAACCACATGCCGCGGCTATTCCCAAACCCGCATCGTTAGTTGCACTACCTCCCAGGCCAATATATATTTTATTAGCGCCGTTTAGAATGGCATCTTTAATTTGAATCCCTGTACCCATCGTTGATGTTAGCAGAGGATTGCGTTGCTCATCACTCAATAATTCCAGTCCTGAAGCTTTAGCAAGTTCAATATACGCCTCAGCTGTCTGGGGGTTTACTAAATATTCCGTACTAATTTTTTTTCCTAAAGGTCCTGTTGTTTCAATTTTTACGGTTTCCACTTGCATATAGGACTTCACCGAGTCTAGAAATCCATCTCCTCCATCGGATGCGGCAACACTGTATATGCCTGCCTGCGGATAAAGATCTGAAACTGCCCTGCTAATTGCCGCAATAACCTGTTTTGCGGTAAGAGATCCCTTAAATTTATCCGGTACCAGTAGAAAATTCATACACTTTAATAAATTATGATCTTAATAATCCAAATTAGACTGACCAGCTATTGATTTGGTTTCTTGCAGAAATATATTTCGCAAATTCCTAAACCCTCCTCTGTATAAATATACCTTAATATTCTTATTTTTAACCAGATCAATCTGGTAGAGGCCAAATATGAAAACAAACAAAGAATTACTTATCAAAGGAGTGAAATACCTTGCCTATACACTAGTGCTTATGTTTACAGCTCCTGTTGTATTGTTTCAAGCGTTCAAAAATACCGAACATTCATTTTATATACCCGTTCTCATTGTTGGTTTTATTTTAGCGATTGCTGCAATAGTTATGGGTTTTTATAGTATTAAAGTTCTGATGGAAGGAATTTTTACCGGGAATAAATAATCATTAATATATAGGGGGGTTTAAATCTTATAAAAATCAATTGGGGATATTTTGCCTTCATATTCCTAAGATGCTATCTTTGCAAACTTAAATCCTCATACCGGTATATGATTAAAATAACACTCCCAGACGGGTCAGTTAAAGAGTATGAAAAAGGCATAACTCCCTTGGATGTTGCCAAAAGTATCAGCGAAGGTTTAGCCAGGAATGTAATTTCTGCAAAATTTAACGATACGGTTGTGGAAACCGTTTCTTCATTGGATGAGGATGGCAAACTTGTTCTGTACACCTGGAGTAATACCGAAGGAAAAAAAGCATTTTGGCACTCCTCCTCACATATTATAGCCCAGGCTCTTGAAGAGTTATACCCCGGAATAAAGCTTACAATTGGCCCTGCAATTGAAAACGGGTTTTATTACGATGTCGATTTTGGTGAGTCTTCAGTTTCTGAAAAAGATTTTCCGGCTATTGAACAAAAAGCTCTGGAAATAGCACGTGGTAAACACAACTTTAAAATGCGTTCTGTTTCCAAGAAGGATGCCTTACAATTTTATAAAGACCAGCACAACGAATACAAGGTAGAGCTAATAGAAAATCTTGAGGATGGTACTATTACCTTTTGTGATCACGATACTTTTACCGATTTATGCAGGGGCGGGCATATACCAAATACAGGTATTGTAAAGGCCATTAAAATAATGAATGTTGCAGGAGCTTACTGGCGGGGCGATGAGAATAATACGCAACTCACACGCGTTTATGGTATTTCTTTTCCAAAGCAAAAAGAACTCACAGAATATCTTCATTTACTAGAAGAGGCCAAAAAAAGAGATCATAGGAAATTAGGCAAAGAATTGGAATTATTTACCTTTTCTCAAAAAGTGGGACAAGGTTTGCCATTATGGCTTCCAAAGGGTGCTGCGTTAAGGGAACGCCTTGAAAATTTTCTTAAGAAAGCTCAAAAGAAGGCAGGTTACGAAATGGTAATTTCGCCACATATTGGTCAAAAAGAGCTGTATGTTACTTCCGGACATTATGATAAATATGGAGAAGACAGTTTTCAACCTATTCATACACCCAAAGAAGATGAGGAGTTTTTATTAAAACCAATGAATTGTCCTCACCATTGCGAAATATTCAATTCCAAACCGCTGAGCTATAGGGAGCTTCCAAAACGGTTTGCTGAATTTGGCACTGTTTATCGTTATGAACAAAGTGGGGAACTTCATGGGCTTACACGTGTAAGGGGTTTTACACAAGATGATGCGCATATATTTTGCACTCCGGACCAGTTACATCAGGAATTTCTAAATGTAATTGACCTTTCCCTTTATGTTTTAGGTTCATTAGGCTTTGAAAATTTTACAGCCCAGGTTTCCTTAAGAGATCCGGAAAAGCCAGAGAAATATATTGGCTCTTTAGAAAACTGGGAAAAAGCCGAAAACGCTATCCTGAATGCGGCTGAAGAAAAAGGTTTGAATTTCGTCATTGAAAAAGGTGAAGCTGCCCTCTACGGACCTAAATTAGATTTCATGGTCAAAGATGCCCTTGGCAGAAATTGGCAATTGGGGACAATTCAGGTCGACTATAATCTCCCGGAACGCTTTGATCTAACATATAAAGGCAGTGATAATGAGGAACACAGACCTGTAATGATACACAGGGCTCCTTTTGGCAGCATGGAAAGATTTGTAGCCTTGTTACTGGAACACACCGGAGGAAATTTCCCATTATGGCTTACCCCGGATCAAGCTATTCTGTTGCCGGTAAGTGAGAAACATGAAAAATATGCCGAAAAAGTTTTAAATTCATTGGAAAATCACGAAATTCGCGCGCTCGTTGATGTTAGGAACGAGACTGTAGGTAAGAAAATACGGGAGGCAGAAATGAATAAAATACCATTTATGCTTATCGTAGGTGAAAAGGAAGAGGAACAAAATACAATTTCGGTTCGTAAGCACGGAGGAGAAGACTTGGGTATGCTAAGTTTAAAAGAATTTGCAAACTTGGTCGAAAAGGAAATAAGTAGTACATTAAAGTCGTTTTAATAATTAAGTTTAATTAAATATATAAGCCATAGCAATACGAAGAAGATTTAGGCCCCAACCCAGGAGGGAAAACAAGAACCCTCATAATATCAATGAAAAAATTACCGCACCAAGTATTCGCTTGGTAGGTGATAACGTTGAAGTGGGAATATATCCCATTGCTAAAGCAATTGCTCAGGCAGAAGAACAAGGTCTGGATTTGGTGGAAATTTCACCTAAAGCGGATCCGCCTGTTTGTAAGATAATAGATTACAAGAAATTCCTTTACGAGCAAAAAAAGCGAGAAAAGGTAATGAAGGCGAAAGCCACTAAAGTCATTATAAAAGAAATTAGATTTGGCCCCAATACGGATGACCACGATTATGAATTTAAAAAGAAACACGCTGAAAAGTTTCTAAAAGATGGAGCTAAATTAAAGGCTTACGTATTTTTTAAGGGCAGATCGATAGTTTATAAGGACAAGGGAGAAATTCTCTTGTTAAGACTAGCGCAGGAATTGGAAGAATTTGGCAAGGTGGAGCAGATGCCAAAGCTTGAAGGAAAGCGAATGACAATGTTCATAGCGCCTAAGACGAAAAAATAAGAAAGAAAATAAGCGAGATTAATATACAAATAGGAAAAAATGCCTAAGATGAAAACAAAATCCAGTGCCAAAAAGCGTTTTAAGCTTACAGGCTCTGGTAAAATTAAAAGAAAGCACGCTTTTAAGAGTCACATTTTGACCAAGAAATCTAAAAAGCGAAAGCTTAAGCTAACACATGCGACATTAGTACATGACTCTGATGTTGCAAATATTAAAGGACAATTAGGTTTAAAATAGACCGTCCTTTGGGTAATTAATATTAACCATGGAGTTGGGCCAATAAAAGTGTTTTCAGAATAATTCTTTAAACCGCCTGCTACAAAAAAAATGTAAAAAATGCCAAGATCAGTAAATTCAGTAGCTTCCAGAGCCAGAAGAAAAAAGGTGATGAAGCAAGCAAAGGGTTACTTCGGAAGACGTAAAAACGTCTGGACAGTAGCTAAAAATGCGGTTGAAAAAGCAATGCAATATGCTTACAGAGACCGTAGAAATAAGAAAAGAAATTTCCGTTCACTGTGGATCACCCGTATTAATGCAGGTGCAAGACAACATGGAATGTCTTATTCACAATTTATGGGTAAAGTAAAAGCCAATAATATAGAACTTAACAGAAAAGTCCTTGCAGATTTGGCAATGAACCATCCTGATGCCTTTAAAGCAGTTGTAGATAAGGTAAAATAGTAAAAAGAATTCTCGCTTTAAAGCCCTGATGAAAACCATCAGGGCTTTTTTATATTACTTTATAGGTGTTAATTACCAAAACAGCTTAGGACCAAACTACGACCCGAAGCCCTATTTCTATGTTCGCATAAATATATTCCCTGCCAAATACCCAGATTTAAACGTCCGTCACTTATTGGAATTTGAATTGAAGACCCCATTAACGATGCTTTAATATGAGCAGGCATATCATCAGAGCCTTCAAAAGTATGTACATAATAAGGGGCATCTTCGGGCACCATGGTATTCATATGTGCCTCAAAATCTGAACGCACCGTAGAGTCGGCATTTTCATTAATAGTTAAACTTGCAGAGGTATGTTTTATGAACACATTCAGGAACCCCATCTTAATTCCCTTAATTTCCGGTAGGTTATCCTTAATAGTCTCTGTAATTAAATGAAACCCTCGTTTATAGGGTTTTAATCGTATTTCTTTTTGATAGATCTTCATTGCCGTTTATATTATGTAAAACTTTGTGAAAGTTACTAGTAATTTAAACATAAAAAATACCTTTGCCCTCAACAACATGAAATATGGATTTATCTACAATAAAATTGGTAGTTACTGATATGGATGGAACACTTTTAAATTCCAGACATGAAGTAAGTCCTCTTTTTTTCGAATTATATAAGGAATTGAAAAAAAGGGAAATTCTTTTTGTGGCAGCTAGTGGCCGCCAATACAACAGTATTGCTGATAAACTGAGTCAAATCGAAAATGAAATAATTATAATCGCAGAGAATGGCGGATTGGCTATACACAATGATCAGGAACTTATTTCCACCCCTTTAGATTCAATTTCAAAGAATAGTATACTGAGCATATTGGAAAAGATTGAAGGAGCCCATCCTGTATTATGTGGAAAACACAATGCATATATTCTAGGCGAATCTCCAAGATTTATTAATACATTAAAAGAGTACTATACCAAATATTCTATCATAGAAGATTTGCAAAAATTTGATAATGAAGAAGTGATGAAAATTGCGGTATATCACTATGGAGGTTCTGAAAAACACATATATCCTTCAGTGAAGCACCTTGAAGGAAAACTTAAGGTAAAAGTATCTGGTGAAAACTGGGTAGATTTATCTCATATAAATGCGCATAAAGGTTTTGCATTACAGAAAATACAGGAGCAACACGGTATTGGTCCCGAAGAAACTCTTGTATTTGGAGACTATAATAATGACCTGGAAATGCTCGCCCTGGCAAAATATAGTTTTGCTATGGCTAATTCGCACCCAAATGTCTTAAAATCTGCTAATTACACTACAATGAGCAATGATGATTTTGGAGTAGAGCGTATTCTGAAAAAACTAATAAAAGATAAAAACTAAGTCTTTTGTTTCTTCTTGCGTGCCGCCGGAAACAAAACGTTGTTTAAAATTAGTCGGTAACCAGGAGAATTTGGATGAAGTTCCAACTCAGTTTTAGGATCCCCTACCCTATGCTGGTAGTCCTCCGGATCGTGCCCTCCGTAGAAAGTAAAAAATCCTTTCCCTTTTATACCATGTATATAACGGGCTTCTCCGTTTATTTTGTTTTCACCCAAAACCAGTACGGTAGGTTTTACTTCATTTCTTTCAAAAGCAGTTGTCTGGCCCATAAATCCTTTTACCAGCGAAGTGTGATTCTGACATAACATTGTTGGAACAGGATCCCACTTTGCCGAAAAATCCATTAGACTAAAATAATCTGTCTCTCGGGCAACATTATTCCGTTTACTGGTCATATCAATGGAAGAAAATTCATATCGCAATGGATTTCGTTCCAATGTAAAATTTGTAAAGGCAAAGGTTTTATTAAAGTTCAGCCTGCTTTGATAATTGGCATCCGACGGATCCCCATCAAACATTGGTTCACAAATATCAACACCGTCGGCGGCGAGTGATATATCGAAACTATCTGTTGCAGAGCACATTGCAAACATGAATCCTCCTCCTATTACATAGTTCCTTATTTTGAGGGCAACAGCTCTTTTTTCCTCTGAAACCTTATTGTATCCAAGTTTTGCTGCTAAGGCCTCCGCTTCCTGTTTGCCCTCAATATACCAGGGAGCAGCTCTGTAAGCCCCATAAAACTTGCCGTATTGTCCGGTAAAATCTTCATGGTGCAAGTGAAGCCAATCATATAAGACAAGCTTATTATCAAGGACTTCTTCATCATAAATAGTGATATAAGGAATTTCAGCATAAGTCAATGCCATGGTTACGGCATCATCCCAAGGTTGATTGCTCTTTGGTGAGTATACAGCAATTTTCGGCGCTTTCTCGAGAATTACTGCTTCCTGATTCTTAGACGGACTACTTATTTCATCCAGTATAGATTGTGTCTGTCCGTCCGACAAGATTTCGAAGCTTACCCCCCTTATCTGGCATTCTTTCCGGATACTTTCACCATCAGGCAATAAAAATGACCCTCCCCTATAGTTGAGCAGCCATTGAACTTTTTGTTGTTTGGTTAATACCCAGTAGGTAATACCATAAGCTTTTAAATGATTTTCCTGGCTCTCCGCATCCATAGGAATTAGAATTGTAGAGGCTTTGGCTTGAAAAGAAGCTAAAAAAAGATATAGAATGAGTATCAGAAAGGTTGTAGTTTCAGGCTTTCTGAATTTGGATAAGCAGGTTTTAAAAAGGTACATCATTATCATCCGGGTCTAAATCAGAATCGTCATTCATAGTGCTTCCAAAAGCTTCTTCCGCATTAGGAAGGTTTTTAGCAATGAATGGATTATCCCCATCTATATTCATCTTTGACTGAAACTCAAATGGCGAATCAAAGTCATCCAAGTTATCAAATTTACCCAGTTGTGCAATGAACTTTAACCTAATATTATCTAATCCACCATTCCTGTGCTTAGCTACAATAAACTCTGCCTGCCCCTGAGTTGGTGTTCGTTCTTCATCATCCCACTCATCAATTTTATAATATTCCGGGCGATAAATAAAGGAAACGATATCAGCATCCTGCTCAATTGCACCAGATTCCCGAAGATCAGATAAAATGGGTCTTTTGCTACCTCCCCTGGTTTCTACGGCCCTTGACAGCTGAGATAAAGCAATTACCGGTACATTTAATTCTTTGGCCAGCGCCTTTAAGTTTCTCGAAATTGTGGAAATCTCTTGCTCCCTGTTTCCGCCCTTTTGGCTACCACCTGCAGTCATTAATTGCAAATAATCGAGTACGATTAATTTAATTTTATGTTGCGATGCTAGTCTTCTTGCTTTTGCCCTAAGATCGAAAATAGATAGGGAGGGCGTATCATCAATGAATAAAGGAGCTTTTTCAAGAGCTTTTACTTTTACATTCAATTGCTCCCATTCATGTTTTTCAAGTCTTCCCGTCCGAAGCTTCTCTGAAGGTAATCCTGTTTCAGAAGATATCAGCCTGGTAATTAATTGTACTGAAGACATTTCCAAAGAGAAAAAGGCCACAGGTATATTGGAATTCACAGCCATGTTTCTAGCCATGGACAGCGTGAGTGCCGTTTTACCCATACCGGGACGTGCCGCAATAATTACCAGATCACTAGGTTGCCATCCGGAAGTTAGCCTGTCTACCTTATCAAAACCAGAAGGAATACCACTTAATCCATCTTTATTTGATATTTCCTCAATTTTCCTTTTGGCCTGAATCACCAGGTTTTGAGCGGTTTCAGCAGAACGCTTTAAATTTCCCTGGGTAACTTCATATAATTTGGCCTCAGCATTATCCAAAAGATCAAATACATCTGTAGAATCTGTATAGGCATCCTCAATAATTTCACTCGAAATTTTAATCAGACTACGTTGAATATATTTTTGAAGAATAATCCTGGCATGGAACTCAATATGTGCCGAAGAAGCTACTTTTTGGGTTAATTTTATTAAATAAAAATCTCCCCCAACGGCCTCAAGTCGCTCATCCTTGCGT
>JABDPH010000508.1 GCA_013042925.1 Eudoraea sp. | reverse complement strand
CCTGGTAGCTTCTGAAGAAATATATCTGGTTTCGGGAAAACCAACAAGTTTGTCAATAACGCCAAGATTTTCCAGGGCCGGGATATGAGTTGTTGAGGTGGCGATAATTCGTTCTACAGGAACATTGATAATTGCATCAAATTCCTTTTCGTTAAGTTGTGGTTGTGTTTGAAGTGCTTTGGGAACTAAGGCATAAGTAAAGGCTTCATCTGCATCGGGCCAGGGAGAATATACCTTTATTATTGTAATTCCGGAAGCAGGCTTCTCAATGGAGAATCCTTTTGCATAATTGATGGTCACAAAATCCTTTTTCATGGTTTCAGGTAAAGAATTCTGATTTTTCTTTTTACATGAAACAAAGGCCAGAAGCAGACAAAGTAAGCCGATATATTTAATTGCGTATGAATCCATAAACTCTTCCGCAAGGTAACAAAAGTCACATTTCCAAAACTGCGTATAATCTAAATTTGTTAAAAATTCTCATGTGGGAAGAGATTCAAACATTATCATCTATATCATAGGAGGAATTATCATACTTCACTTCGTCATAGGAATTCTCTGGCTTATCCTAAAACTAGTAAGGAAAAACAACCCGGACTAAATAAATAATGCTACTTTAGTCCAGAATTTGGTTTTCAGTTCTTTTTTAGAATTGAAATTAAAAGGGAATCCGGTTAGAATCCGGAACTGTTCCCGCAACTGTAAGCTTAGTTCCTTTGATCAGGAATGCTTGTAACCACTTCAATACCACTGCATGTGTCCATTTTTATTGGACATTCGCGGGAAGGTTGGATGCAAGACGCAAGTCAGGAGACCTGCCCTATTCAACAAATAAGGTTAAACTTTCGGGATAAAAGTTTGCGTATAGGAACCGCTGTACAATTTTCCCGTTAATTTTTATGCTATAATGAAAAGGCAACACTCTCTTTTTTGTGCTCTTTGTTTGCTATTGACAACAGTTTTTGCTCAGAAAGAAAAGGATTCTATAGAGCTACAGGAACTGGATGAGGTTGTTGTAAGTGATTCAAGATTTCGTTTAAAAAGGGAGAACTCCGGTAAAACAGTAATTAAGATTGGTTCTGCGGAACTGGCAAACAACCAGGGTAAGACCGTTGCAGAAATCATAAACACCAAAAGTGGAATTGAAATAAATGGGAGCCGCAGCAGGCAAGGTGAGATTTTTGGGGTTTTTGCCCGAGGTGGCAGGGGCAGACAGGTATTAATCCTAATAGATGGTGTCAGAGCTTCAGATCCTTCTTCTTTTTCGCAGGAATATGATCTTAGATTACTCGCTACATCCAGTATAGAATCAATTGAAATAATAAAAGGAGCCGCGAGTACCCTATATGGCATGAGTGCAGCTACGGCCGTGATTAACATAAAGACCAAAGAAGCTTCGGATAAAAAAATAAGTGGAGATTTTCAATCAAGTATTGGGACAAACCAATCTTCATCTGATCAGAATTACAATATTGCAGAGTTTAGTAACTCGGCCTCCGTTAGCGGATCTCTTGACAGTTTTACATATTCTCTGGGTTTTTCAAATGTATATACAAATGGATTATCATCAATTATAACAGAAGCTAACGAAGAAGACCCTTTTTCGAGATACAATATTGATCTAAAGCTGGGGTATTCATTTAAAAATAAAATCAGTCTAACTGTTTATGCCAATAAAACGAATTTGAATAGCGCTTACGACGAATCTTTTGGTTTTGTTGACGCTCCCTATACCTTTCTAACAGAACAAAAGAGGTTGGGGCTATCTTCAAAATGGAAATATAAAAAAGGAGATTTAAACTTAAACGGTTCATTTACGAATTATAAGTCCGATAATAGGAGTGCTTTTCCTTCTATGTTTGAAGGAAATAATTATGTTATCGACCTGTTTAACAGATATACTTTTGATGAAAGCATATACGCCATTTTAGGAGCAAATTATAATCTTGACAGAGCTGATGTTGATGGAGTTCAGGAATTTTCGCTGTTAGATCCTTATGCAAACCTGGTTTATGTTTCACCATTTGGATTGAATATTAATGCCGGAATGCGGCTTAACATCCATTCTGAATATGGTGCACAAATCGTATACAATTTAAATCCGTCTTACTCAATTGCTTTAGACGACGGCTATTTAAAATTTATGAGTACCTATGCCACCTCCTACATCACACCTTCCTTAAGCCAGTTATTTGGAATGTTTGGAGCTAACCCACTTTTGGAACCGGAGACTAACCGAACAGCAGAAGGAGGTCTGGAGTATAAAGCAAATAGTTCATTGAGGGTTAGTGCTTTGTATTTTAATAGGAAGGAAGAAAATTTTGTGTTCTTTGACAATGTGCTTTTTCAATATTTTAACGCCCTAAATACCATTAATGTGCAAGGTTTGGAAGCCCAGTTAAACTGGGTGCCACTTGAAAATATGAATTTTACTGCCAATTATACTTTTACCGAAAGAAAAGGAGATAATGCAATCAGAATTCCTAAACATCGTGTAGACGCAACTGTGGGTTATAACATTTCAGCCAAATCCTTTTTATCACTTACCTATTCTTTTATAGGAAAGCGTCTTGATACAGATTTTAACACTTCTGATGATGAGGTCCTCGATCCTTTTTCAACCTTTGGTATTTACCTTTCACATGAAGTAATGTCAAACAAACTCAAATTCTTTCTAAACTTAGAGAATGTGTTTAATACGAACTTTACAGAGGTAATAGGATTTACAACAAGAGGGCGGAACCTTCGATTGGGTTTGAGTTTAAAACTTTAAGCTATTGTTATTTCAAATCAAGATTAAGATGAATTGGTTTGTCCAATACCATATTATCTTTCATTGGGGCAAACATTTTAGAACTTGTATATAGTTTAACAGGTGTCTTCACAGTAAAATCCCTTTTCCCCGAAATACCTGTAATTTCTTGAATGGCCCTGGCAAGTAATGGTTCATTTTCATCTCCCAAAACTCCCAGGTTTTCCAAATCCTCTCTTAATTCAATATTTGGTTCAAAACCAGAAGTATAATCCGAGAATCCCACGGAATTTTCATTCCTTCCTACCAGAGGTTGAATTGCCCAATTATTGTCCGGGTTAATCCTATCTTCTCTGGAAGGAGTATATATAAATGGTGCCCCGTCTCTGTCTGGATCGTCTACCATAGTAAGTGAAAATTCATTCTTACCCCTGGTTGTTGTCCCTATTTTAATAACCTCAATATATGGATCTAATCCATTAATCACCAATTCACTGGCAGATGCGGAGCTGCCCGTTGTTAAAATATAGACCCTGTTTAAGTTTAATGTGTTTATTGAGGTGCCCGCCCCGGTTTTATCCGCAAAATAGTCAGCCAGCTGTTCTTCACTAAAAGCTTCCTGTAGTTTTTCATTCCAGCGCTGCCTTATGTACAAATTATTTGTATTTGTACTAAAAACCATACTGGATAGTAAGCGTGATGAATTTACAGATCCACCAGGATTATAACGAAAGTCCAGTACCAGATCAGTTACGCCATCTGCTAATAATTGACCGAATGCATCGTTCAAAGTTTCATCAAACTCATTTGTGAAACCATTATACATTAAGTACCCTATTTTTTGATTATTGATATCGAAGGATTTTACGATAAAAACAGGATTTTCAACTAATCCATCCTGTTTGGTCAATTC
>JABDPH010000234.1 GCA_013042925.1 Eudoraea sp. | reverse complement strand
CTATAATTTGTAGTAACCCTTAATTGTTGAAGTACGGCTGATAATTGTATAGGTGGTATTGGATTAAAAAAGTTCAAAATGCTTCCACCATAAGCCGTGAATTCAGAATCTCCGAATTTGGAGTATTCAAAATTCAATGCTAAACCTGTTCCAAACTTTTCACTTACCTGATAAATAGCACTTGGGGCTATAGCAATACTAAAACTATCATTTCCGAACCCCAGACCTAATGCACCTCCATATCGCACATTTCTCCAAAACTCATTTTGTGGCTTTAATTGCTGTGAATAGGAAGTCAGGCACGCAAAGGAGAAAACTGCTGCTAGCACAAAATACTTATATCTGTATAAATGTTTAAAGCTCATGAACATGATTTTTAATATATACACTCTTATATAAACTCATAAACTATTAATTATTGTATTTTTGATCTAATTTTTTACAATAGATTGAATTGGCGTTTATGGATAAATATTCCTTTTTAAATACTGCTCATACGTCTTTCTTTGCTGAATTATATGACAGGTATCTCTCAAACCCTGACAGCGTTGAACCCAGCTGGCGAGCTTTTTTTCAGGGATTTGACTTCGGAATGGAAAGTGCTCTGGATGAAGTAGGTATAGCGGATCTTAATGGCTCACCTGTTATGGTTGATGGGGAAGCAGTATCGATTCCTGTGACCATGCTCAAAGAATTTCAAGTGGTAAAGTTAATTGATGCATACCGCAGCAGGGGTCATTTGTTTACCAGAACCAATCCTGTTAGGGAAAGAAGAAAATATGAGCCAACCCTTGATATAGAAAATTTTGGTTTATCTCAAGAAGATTTAGATACCGTGTTTAATGCCGGTGAAGTAATTGGGTTGGGTCCGAGAAAATTACGTGAAATAATCAGCCATTTGCAACGCATATATTGTGACGCTATAGGTGTGGAATATATGTATATAAGAAAGCCAGAACGTGTTCAATGGACACAGGATTGGCTGAATGTCAATGACAATCATCCTAATTTCGATACTAATCGCAAGAAACAGATACTTCGAAAACTTAATCAGGCGGTATCTTTTGAGGCATTCTTGCACACGAAATATGTGGGTCAAAAAAGATTTTCTCTAGAGGGAAATGAATCGCTTATCCCTGCAATTGATGCTGTTGTTGAAAGAGCGGCCGAAATGGGTGTAAAGCAATTTGTCATGGGAATGGCCCATAGAGGAAGACTTAATGTGTTGACTAATATTTTTGGAAAATCTGCCAAAGATATTTTTAGCGAGTTCGAAGGCAAGGACTATGAGGAGGAAATTTTTGACGGAGATGTAAAATACCATTTGGGATGGACCTCTGAGCGTAAGGCTGATAATGGCAACAAGATAAATATGAACATTGCACCTAATCCTTCACATCTGGAAACCGTAGGTGCCGTGGTAGAGGGTATTACCAGGGCAAAACAAGATACCCATTATCCAGAAGACTTTTCTAAAGTTTTGCCAATTGTAGTTCATGGAGATGCGGCTATAGCCGGACAGGGAATAGCCTATGAAGTGGTACAAATGGCTCAATTAGACGGCTATAAAACCAATGGTACTATTCATATTGTAGTAAACAATCAAATTGGATTTACAACGAATTATCTCGACGGTAGATCTTCCACATATTGCACGGATGTTGGCAAAGTTACATTAAGCCCGGTTTTACATGTAAATGCAGATGATGTGGAGGCTGTGGTTCACGCATCTCTGTTTGCTTTGGAATATAGAATGCGTTTTAACAGTGATGTTTTTCTTGACTTACTGGGTTACAGAAAGTATGGTCATAATGAAGGAGATGAGCCCCGTTTTACGCAACCTAAATTGTATAAAGCCATAGCCAAACATAAGAATCCGAGAGATATATATTCCGAGAAATTAATATCCGATGGCATTATTAATAAAGATTTTGTTAAGGAGCTAGAACTAGAGTATAAAGAAAGTCTGGAGGAAGAGTTAGAGGATTCCAAAAAAGAAGATAAAACGATCATCACACCTTTTATGGCCGATGAATGGAGTGGTTTTCAAAATGTCCGTGAATGGGAAATGTTAGATCCAGTGGACACTTCCTATGATAAGGCAAAATTGACTGAAATTGCAAAGGTTATCACTGAACTGCCCAAGGATAAAAAGTTTCTGCGCAAAGTTGAAAAACTAGTGGGAGATCGCAAAAAAATGTTCTTTGAAACAGATAGGTTGGATTGGGCAATGGGAGAATTACTTGCATATGGCACCCTTTTAGAAGAGGGCTTTGATGTTCGTATGTCGGGGCAGGATGTAGAAAGAGGGACTTTTTCACACAGGCACGCTGTAATGAAGGTTGAAGAAAGTGAGGAAGAGATTATGTTGTTGAACAACCTTAATGATAATCAGGGAAGATTTCAGATTTATAATTCCCTTTTATCGGAATATGGTGTAGTAGGTTTTGATTATGGATATGCCATGGCTAGCCCAAATACATTGACTATCTGGGAAGCCCAATTTGGTGATTTTAGTAATGGGGCCCAGATAATGATAGATCAGTACATTTCTGCTGCAGAAGATAAATGGAAATTGCAGAATGGGCTCGTAATGCTTCTACCCCACGGATATGAAGGGCAAGGTGCAGAGCACTCATCGGCCAGAATGGAAAGATATCTTCAATTATGTGCAAGGGACAATATGTATGTCACAGATTGTACTACTCCTGCCAACTTGTTTCATTTACTAAGAAGACAGATGAAAGCAAATTTCAGAAAACCTTTAATTGTATTTACACCTAAAAGTTTATTACGTCACCCAAAAGCTGTTTCTAGCGTAGATGAATTTTCAGACGGATGTTTTCAGGAAGTAATAGATGATGCAAGTGCTGATATTAATAAGATTAAAAGTCTTGTCTTCTGTACAGGAAAATTCTATTACGACTTGCTTGCATTTAAAGAAGCTAGTAAACGAGATGATGTTGCTTTAGTGAGAGTTGAGCAATTATTTCCGGTACCTGAGCAAAAAATGACTGCTATTATAAAGAAGTATAAAAAGGCTAATGATTTGGTTTGGGCACAAGAAGAACCAAGGAATATGGGAGCATGGAGCCATATGTTTACCCATTATACTGAGGCTCAAAAGTTTCGTGTGGCATCAAGACGTTTTTATGCATCACCTGCAGCAGGAAGCGCGGTTCGTTCTAAATTAAGACAACAGCAGATTATAGATTTCGTCTTTGATAAAACAAAAGACAATATGACAAGGCGGGTTACTAAAAGTGAATATAAGAAAGCATGAGATCTGTATTGCTCTTAATGATATTCTTTTCTCTTAAATTATTCTCCCAGTCTGAGCAACCAATTTATGAAAGGTTTGTATCAGTATTTGCTGAAAGGTTTAATAGTGGTGATTACGATGGTATTTACGATTTATACGATTCTGGGATGAAAAATACCTATACAAGTATTGAAACCAGAAATTTCTTTGAAAAAACCATAAAAAGTCTAACTGGTGATATTGAGTCCATGCAGTTTTATACACTTAGGGATGGGGCACATGTATACAGAGTATTTTTTGATAAGTCTGTAGCAGATATGACAATTACATTATCTCCGCAAAGTAAAATAAATGGTTTGCTTTTTTCAAAACCACAGCCGCTGGAGGTACCTTTATTGGAAAGAAATACGACATTTATAAGTTTGCCATTTAATGGGGAATGGTTTGTATATTGGGGCGGAGTTACAGAGGGACAGAATATTCATATAAAAGAGATAACGCAGCAATATGCCTATGACATCCTAATAGTAAAAGATGGGGTCTCTTATGAAGGAGATTCTTTACTTAACGAAAGCTATTTTGCATTCGGTGAAGATATCATAGCGCCATGTGATGGACGGGTAGTTAAAGTTATTGATGGAGTGCCGGACAATATACCGGGAGACACCAATGAGCAGGAACTCACGGGGAATACGATTGTTCTGCGGACCGATAGAGATGAGTATGTTCTTCTGGCGCATTTAATGCAAAATTCAATAGTTGTTGAAGAGGGGCAGGACTTAAGAAAGGGAGAAATTATCGCTAAATGCGGTAACTCTGGAAATTCAACTGAAGCTCACTTGCACTTGAGCTTGCAAAATGCCCTAGAAATGGAAGATTCAATAGGAGCCAGATTATATTTTGATCGTATTGAAGTCAATGGAGAGATTAGAATGGATTATATTCCGGTAAAAGAAGATTTGATTAGTAATAGTAATTAAAGAAACAATTATAAAAGTTTAAGGCATGATTTTAGAAATGAAAGTTCCATCTCCGGGCGAATCCATTACCGAAGTTGAAATAGCAGAATGGCTGGTCAGCGATGGTGACTATGTTGAAAAGGACCAGGCAATTGCTGAAGTAGATTCTGATAAAGCTACACTGGAATTGCCGGCTGAAGAGAGTGGTACAATCACATTGAAAGCAGAAGAAGGAGATGCGGTGGCCGTTGGAGAGGTTGTATGCCTTATAGATACAAGTGCAGAAAAACCTGAAGACGGAGCAGTAATAGCAGAAGAAACAAAAGTTGAGAAAACAGAAGTCACTGTTAAGCAAGAAGAAAAAGTTCAGGTTGAAGTTGCTAAAAAGTCCTATGCAACTGGCGTGCCTTCACCTGCTGCCAGAAAAATTCTTGATGAGAAAGGGGTTGATCCGGCAAGTTTAAAAGGCACTGGTAAGGATGGAAGAATTACCAAAGAAGATGCAGTGAAATCTGTTCCTTCAATGGGCAGCCCAACAGGCGGTAAGCGAGGAGAACACAGGACTAAGCTTTCCATGTTAAGGCGTAAAGTAGCAGAACGTCTTGTAGCTGCTAAAAACGAAACGGCAATGCTTACTACATTTAATGAGGTAGACATGTCGGCAGTTTTTGAATTGAGAAAGCAATACAAAGAAATATTTAAAGATAAACATGATGTAAGTCTCGGATTTATGTCATTTTTCACCAAAGCAGTAATAAGAGCTTTACAAATGTACCCTTCAGTAAATTCCATGATTGATGGCAAAGAAATGCTCTCTTTTGATTTTTGCGATATAAGCATTGCCGTTTCCGGTCCAAAAGGTCTTATGGTACCTGTTATAAGAAATGCTGAAAATCTTACTTTTAGAGGTATAGAAGCAGAAGTCAAACGCCTTGCTTTAAGGGCACGGGATGGACAGATTACAGTAGACGAAATGACTGGAGGCACCTTTACGATTTCTAATGGTGGAGTTTTTGGCTCAATGTTATCTACCCCAATAATAAATCCGCCTCAAAGCGGAATCCTAGGGATGCACAATATTGTAGAACGACCTATTGTTAAGGAAGGGACTATAGTTATTGCTCCAATAATGTACGTTGCATTATCTTATGATCATAGAATTATTGATGGTAAAGAATCTGTAGGATTTCTGGTTGAAGTAAAAGAAGCTTTGGAAAATCCTGTAGAATTATTAATGGAAGGCAACGTGGAACAATCGCTGGAATTGTAGGTATATTTTCGGGAGTACTTCACCAAGGTTATTTTTTATTTTTTAAAAATAGATTCCTCGAAGCATAATCAATTACTGCCTTGCATTTTATTAGAATATCTGCCCCTATAATCCCATCGACGGGCATGGACTTATGTGCTATAAGAGCTTCATTCACATGTACCAGGTCAAAAATTACTATCTGTTGTTTTGTCTTTTTCCATTCGCCAATTTCAATTTTATTTTTTGCTGAAACCAGTGTTTCCATATCGGTAGCGCCGGCACCGGCAGCTTTGACTTCTGAGTCTTTCGAGATAAGCTTAAAATAACTGGCTTTATCAACCCCCACACAGGTATTGGAAGCACCAGTGTCTAAAATAAAACGCCCGTTCACTCCATTAATACTGGCAGTAACTTCTAAATGATTTGTATCGCCTAGAATCAATTGAATTTTGGAATATCCTTTATTTTTTAAAAGTTTTTTCAGATTACTCATCCAATATGTTTTTTGACAAAGATAATTCTATTTTTGCTCTATGATAATTACGGATACCCATACCCATTTATACAGCGAAGCCTTTGATGAGGATAGAGATGAAGTTATACAGAATGCGATAAATAATGGTATCACACGCTTTTTCATTCCATCTATTGATGCTGCCTATACCCAATCCATGTTAGAGCTTGAGAAGCGATACCCTAAAAATATGTTTCTGATGATGGGTTTACATCCAACGCATGTTAAAGAAGATTATAAAGATGAGCTTAAACATGTTGAAATTATGTTATCAAAAAGACATTTCTATGCAGTAGGGGAGATCGGGATAGATCTCTATTGGGACAAGACTTTTTTAAATGAGCAAAGGGAGGCATTTAAATTCCAAATAAAACTTGCGAAAAAATATGGCTTACCCATAGTCATTCATTGCAGAGACTCATTCGATGAAATTTTTGAAGTGCTCGAAGAGGAAAAATCAGCGGATCTTTTTGGAATTTTTCACTGCTTTACGGGTACCGAAGAACAAGCCAAAAAGGCATTGACTTATAACATGAAACTGGGAATAGGTGGTGTATTGACTTTTAAAAATGGTAAAATTGATACTTTTTTAAAAAAGATTGACTTGAATCATATTGTTTTGGAAACAGACAGTCCTTATCTGGCTCCTGCGCCCTACAGAGGCAAACGGAATGAAAGTGTATACTTACTGCTTGTACTAAAAAAACTTTCAGAGATCTACGGTTTGGATGAAAAGCTGATTGCCGATATTACAACACAGAATTCAAAAGAGGTGTTTGGCATTTGAAGCTTTTAGAGATAAAACACCGATATAGTTCGAATAGCATGCAACAAATAATAAATTTACTGAATGAGCAAAAAAGTTAGCATATTACTTATCTATACCGGAGGCACAATTGGAATGATAAAAGACTACCCTTCTGGAACTCTAAAAGCTTTTAACTTTAAGAAGTTAGTCAGTAATATCCGCGAATTAAGCCAGTTGGATTGTAATATTAAAAGTATATCATTTAAAAAACCAATAGATTCCTCCAACATGAACCCTAAGCATTGGGCCTCTATAGCTACTATAATTGAAAAACATTATGACGACTATGACGGGTTTGTTGTACTTCAGGGTAGTGATACTATGAGTTATTCTTCATCGGCTTTGAGTTATATGCTTGAAAATCTCCGTAAACCAGTGATTTTTACAGGTTCACAATTGCCCATCGGGGATCTCCGTACAGACGCTAAGGAAAATCTAATCACATCTATCCAAATAGCTGCCTTGCAAGAAAACAACCATCCGGTAATACAGGAGGTTTGTCTGTATTTTGAATACAAGTTATACCGGGCCAACAGAACTACCAAAATTAATGCCGAACACTTTGAGGCATTTACCTCTTTAAACTTTCCTCCTCTGGTAGAATCTGGGGTTCATTTAAAGATCAATCATAATTATCTTTTAAAAAATCAAAAAAGGAAAAAGTTTACCGTGCATAAGACTATGGACACCAACGTTGCGATTTTTAAACTCTTCCCCGGTTTTAGTCGTGAATTGCTTCGGGGAATACTTAACATTCCCAATTTAAAAGCATTAGTTCTTGAGACGTATGGAGCGGGTAATGCCCCTACTGATGAATGGTTGTTGGCGGATATGAAGGAAGCTATAAAGAAAGGATTGCATATTGTAAATGTAACTCAATGTTCAGGTGGCTCAGTAATTATGGGCAGATATAGTACTAGTAAAGAACTTAAGAAAATACAACTTATAGATGGAGGAGATATCACCTCCGAAGCGGCAATTACCAAACTAATGTACCTTTTAGGGAGTGGTGTATCACATAAATCATTCAGAACAATTTTTGAAACTTCTCTAAGAGGAGAATTGACCCAAAATTAAGTTCTGAAAGTTTTTTAAATGAATTTTTTTTTGTTAATTGCTCGCCCTGTAATTTACTAACTAGAGAGGTGGCCGAGTGGTCGAAGGCGCACGCCTGGAAAGTGTGTATACACCAAAAGTGTATCGAGGGTTCGAATCCCTTCCTCTCTGCCAGAAGCGAAAAATATTTTTTGTACATAATGAATCAAAATTCAACATTTTTGACTCTTACAAGAAGGAATTGTCAAATTCGATTAAAGCAGCCTCCTATTAGTGCAAAGATTTAATTTTTTAATTGTATTTTTTTTTTATCTTTAACCCTATTAACTAACTAAATTTAAGTTTGAAAGAAATGAAAAGATTATTCACTATCCTGGCAATGGCCGGGTTATTTGTTCTAAACACAAATACGGTAAGCGCAAAAGCGAACGCAATAGTTTCCAATTTATCAGCAACGGTAGCTAATGCTGCGATTATGCTTCAAGAAGAAGCTGCAGAAGAATCAGCTAAAGGTTTCACCCAGGTTTTAAAAGAGCAGTTCATTCAAGGAGGAGCTGGTTTTATGGGTATTGTTCTATTATGTTTGATTTTAGGTTTGGCAGTTGCCATTGAAAGAATCATATATTTGAATATGGCAAGCACCAATACTACAAAATTGAAGCAACAAGTAGAAGATGCTCTTGCATCAGGTGGTGTCGAAGCTGCAAAGGAAGTTTGCAGAAATACCAAAGGGCCGGTTGCGTCTATATACTACCAAGGTTTAGATAGAGCAGGAGAAAGTATTGAATCAGCTGAAAAGGCAGTTGTGGCTTACGGAGGAGTACAGATGGGTCAATTAGAGAAAAATGTTTCCTGGTTATCATTATTTATTGCTATTGCACCCATGTTAGGATTCATGGGAACGGTTATTGGTATGATCCAGGCCTTCCAAAAGATTAGCGCCGTAGGTAACCTTAGTGCCTCATTAATCGCCGGGGATATTCAGGTTGCTTTATTAACCACGGTTTTTGGTTTGATAACAGCTATTATTCTTCAAATTTTCTATAATTATATTATTGCAAAAATAGATACTATTGTAAATGACATGGAAGATTCGTCGATCACGTTGATCGATATGTTGGTAGACCACAAAAAATAAATCGCTCACTAAATAATACATATTATGAATAAAATTGTTAAAATAGTATTGGTTGTTTTAGGAGTGTTATCGGCTATACTCTGGTACCAACTACCAGGAAGAGATGTTCCTGCTTCAGAAGCGGTGGGAAGTGCAGCAATGAATTTTATGTTTATTATTACATATATTTTATTGGGAATAGCAGTAGCTGTGAGTCTTGTATTTACAATTAAGGGTTTATTTGCAAATCCTAAAAGTCTGAAAAAAACCCTAATGGTTACCGGTGGATTTGTATTGGTAGTTATTTTTTCTTATATTCTTGCAAGTGGCACGGATGTTAGTATTGAAGAAATGGCCAATAGGGGTATTGCCACTTCAGAAACTACGATAAGAAGAATTGGGACTGGTCTCAATATGTTTTTTCTCCTTGTCCTTATAGCTATTGTAGCTATGGCCTTGGGTGCATTCAAGAAAATGACAAACAAATAAAACATTTAAGCTATGCCTAGAAGAGGAGGACCACCAGAAGTTAATGCAGGATCTATGGCAGACATTGCCTTCTTACTACTCATTTTTTTCTTAGTAACTACTACTATAGAAACAGATGCAGGGTTAGACAGGATGCTTCCGCCAATGGAGCCGCCAGACACGGACGTTGTAATTAAACAAAAGAACATTTTTACGGTGAATATCAATAAAAATGGTCAGTTGCTGGTTGAAGAAGAATTACTTGATCTTAAACAACTCAGAGGAAGAGCTATTGAATTTCTCGATAATGGAGGTGATGGAACTTGCAATTATTGTAAGGGTAAAAAAGATGCAAGTTCTTCGGATAATCCTACAAAAGCAATTATATCGCTAAAAAATGACAGGGAAACGAGTTATGGTACGTATATTACTGTTCAAAATGAATTAGTAGGTGCTTATAATGATCTTCGGAATAGAGAGGGACAACGTCTTTATGGAAGAAATTTTACAGAAATGGAATCAGAATTTTTAAATCCTGAAACACCTTCACGAATTAGAGATGAATTAAAAGAAAAGGTTCAGAAAGTACAGGGACTCTTTCCTCAAAAATTGTCTGAGGCAGAAACATCAACTAGTAATTAACCAGGAGCTAAGTTATAATTATGGCAAAATTTAATAAGAAAAAAGATGGGGATTTACCCGCAGTATCTACGGCTTCTTTGCCCGATATTGTTTTTATGCTATTGTTCTTTTTTATGACGGTAACCGTTATGAAAGACAGCTCATTAATGGTTCAGAATACCTTGCCAAATGCAAGTGAGGTTAAGAAGTTAGAAAAAAAGGATAGGGTATTGTATATCTACGTGGGGAAACCTACACGAGAATATCAGAAGGTCTTTGGAACTGAACCAAAAATTCAACTGAATGATAAATTTGCAAATGTTTCTGAAGTTGGAGATTTTATTTTGATGGAGAGGGCTAAAAAGGCCCAGGAATTACAGAATGTTCTGACTACTGCTCTTAAAGTGGATAAAAACGCAAATATGGGTCTTATATCAGATATAAAACAAGAGTTGCGAAAAGTAAACGCTCTAAAGGTTAATTATACGACCTACGAAGGGGATGCTTTTAGAAATTTGCAGTAAAGAATTAACTTTCATACTTAATTAATTGTAAAAAGTGCTTCAAAATATATTTTGAAGCACTTTTTTTTTGCTCTTGGTTTCGTTTATTATTTACCTTTAAGGTCCTATGCAACGCCATGTACTATTTTTAATTTTAGGATTCACAATTAATCTTTGTGCGCAGGAGAAAGCCGTAGTAGAAGACCTTAAATACCTTGAGGATCAATTTTACCTGGGCATAACCTATAATATTATCTTAAACAAACCTAATGGAGTTACTCAGAGTAATTTTTCTTATGGCTTAATGGGAGGATTTATAAAGGATCTACCGTTAAACAGGCGTAGAAATTTTGCAATAGGGTTGGGACTCGGTTATGCGTATAATAACTATTATTCTAACTTATTCGTTAATGAAACAGAGAATGGTTTAGAATATATTGTACTTGATTCTGATACATCGTATAAGCGAAATAAATTAGATTCGTATGTTATAGAAATGCCTATTGAAATCAGATGGCGTACATCTACACCAAGTGATTATAAGTTTTGGCGCATTTATGCGGGAATGAAATTAGGTTATGTTGTGGGCAGTAGATCAAAGTTTGTTTCTAACACTGCTAAAATATCATTTAATAATACTGATATTCGTAAATTTAGATATGGTCTTATGCTTAATTTTGGCTATAGTACCGTTAATGTGCATGCTTATTACGCACTTAGTAATTTGTTCAACGATAATGTAAATACTGTAGAGGGAGAATCAATTGAGTTTAGACCTTTGCGAATAGGAATTATCTTTTATATCCTTTAATGCTAAAGCCAGAATTTGATAGTCATTAATTGTGACCCAAATCCAATTAGAAAACCAATTAATACTTCCGCCCTGCTATGTCTATTTAGATAAAGCCTGGCAGTAGCCAGAAGTCCTGTCAATAAGGTAAAAAGGCTAATTGCAATAGTTATATTTATTTCAAAATGAATACTTAGAGCTATCAAAAACATAAGATAGCTACCCACACCTACCATATGTAAACTAGTTCTAAATTTAAGAAAAATTAAAAACAGGCAGGCAATAGTAGCGCTAAGCAAACCTACAAAGTAAAAATTCAATTCCAGCGTGTAATTATTGGGAATTACTTTAATTACTATCATCAGGAGTAAAGCAATTTGGATAATCAAAGGATATTTGCGTTCATTTGTTCCAGGCAAAAAAATTGAATTTACAACCCCTAGATTTTTTAAAATTAGAAAGCTAATAATAGGTATGATAACTGTCAGTATAAATATGGGTAAAATGTTGCCACTTTGAAGTTCCAGAGGGCTGTATTTAGGGGTTATAACAAAATAGGTTATAGTTCCTGCAATGGGTACAAAAATGGGATGAAATAAATAAGAGATTATTTTGAAAAACAGTGTCATTAAATCTGTTTTCTTAAGCGGGCTACAGGAATACCCATTTGTTCTCTATATTTAGCTACTGTTCGCCTCGCAATTGGATATCCCTTCTTTTTTAGCATCGCGGCCAACTTATCATCTGTTAGTGGTTTTTTCTTTTCTTCATCCCTTATAACCGTTTCCAAAATACTTTTGATTTCCCTGGTAGAAACATCTTCTCCTTCTACATTTTTCATCGATTCAGAGAAATACTCCTTAATTAATTTTGTGCCATAAGGAGTATCAACATATTTACTGTTGGCAACCCTTGAAACAGTAGATACATCCATATGAATCGCATCTGCAATATCTTTTAAGATCATGGGTCGTAATTTCCGTTCATCACCACTAAGAAAATATTCTTTTTGATATTGCATTATGGCGTTCATAGTAATAAAGAGCGTTTGCTGCCGCTGTTTAATAGCATCAATAAACCACTTTGCGGAATCCAACTTTTGTTTGATGAACATAACAGCATCTTTTTGCGATTTGGATTTGTCCTTTGCACTTTTGTAACCGGCTAACATATTGCTATACTCATTTGAAATATGAAGTTCCGGTGCATTTCTTCCATTTAAGGTTAATTCCAGTTGTCCATCAACAATCTTAATGGAAAAATCCGGAACAATATGTTCAATGACCTTATTGCTGCCGGAATAAGAACCACCGGGTTTAGGATTTAATTTTTCAATTTCAGCAACGGCTTCTTTGAGTTCGTCTTCAGTGATATCAAATTTCTGAAGCAGTTTACTATAGTGTTTTTTGGTAAATTGCTCAAAGGATTTATCCAGGATATTAATGGCTAATTCAATACTTGGAGTTCTCTCTTTGCGTTTAAGCTGAAGTATGAGGCACTCATCCAACGTCCTTGCTGCAATACCTGGTGGATCCAATTCCTGGACAATTTTCAATACCCTTTCTATATCCTCCTCTTCACAATAGATGTTTTGTGTAAAGGCCAAATCGTCTGCTATATCCGCCAGGGGTCTTCTTATATATCCACTCTCATCAACACTGCCAACTAAAAATTCAGCAATTGACCATTCCTGGTCATTGAGATATATGGTATTCAATTGATTAATTAGATATTGATTAAACGAGATACCGGCTGCATAAGGTATGCTCTTTTCATCATCATCCGGACTATAATTACTAGTCCTGGTCCGATAGTCGGGGACTTCATCGTCGCTTAAATAATCATCAATATTGATATCTTCTGCGGCAATGCTTTCGCCTTCTGATGCTCCTTCGTAGTCATCGTTAAAATCATCATCTAATGCATCTTTTTCTTCTTTACCTTTTTCTAATGCCGGGTTTTCTTCAAGTTCCTGGTTAACCCGCTGCTCAAATGCCTGGGTAGGCAGCTGAATAAGTTTCATCAGCTGAATTTGCTGTGGAGATAGCTTTTGCGATAATTTAAACTGTAAGTGTTGTTTGAGCATAAGCTTGTATTCTTTTCCTATCTATAAAGTTAAAGAATTAATGTCATGTTGCGATTTTGGTTTTAAAACTCTGCGTTTTGCGGAGTTCGTGGAAATGGGATCACATCCCTTATGTTTCCCATTCCTGTAGCAAATTGTACCATTCGTTCAAAGCCGAGTCCAAATCCACTATGAATTGCCGTTCCAAATTTCCTTAGATCGAGATACCACCAAAGTTCTTTTTCATCAATACCTAAAGCGGCTATTTTTTCGTTTAAGACATCCAGTCGTTCTTCACGCTGAGATCCCCCCACAATTTCACCTATTCCCGGGAATAGTATATCCATCGCTCTTACTGTTTTCCCGTCTTCATTTAAACGCATATAAAACGCCTTTATTTTGGCAGGATAGTCAAATAAAATAACAGGGCATTTGAAGTGCTTTTCAACTAAATAGCGTTCGTGTTCACTTTGTAGATCTGCACCCCATTCGTTTATTAGAAATTTAAACTTTTTCTTTTTGTTAGGCTTGCTATTCCTTAAAATTTCTATTGCTTCGGTATATGTTATTCTAATAAATTCGTTATCCACTACAAATTTCAGCTTTTCCCTAAGCTTCATTTCACTTCGCTCTGCCATCGGCTTTGTTTTCTCTTCATCGAGAAGTCGTTTTTCGAGGAATGCCAAATCCTCTTCACAATTTTCTAGAAGATAAGAAATGATATTTTTAATAAAATCTTCTGCCAGATCCATATTATCTTTCAGATCATAAAAAGCCATTTCAGGTTCAATCATCCAAAACTCCGCCAGATGCCTTGAAGTATTCGAATTTTCAGCTCTAAAAGTTGGGCCAAAAGTATATACTTTACCCAATCCCATAGCATATGCTTCTGCTTCAAGCTGACCAGAAACGGTTAGATTGGTTTCCTTCCCAAAAAAATCTTCTTTATAATTTACGTCACCATTATCTGTTAAAGGAGGATTTTTTGGATCTAGTGTACTCACTCTGAACATTTCACCTGCCCCTTCGGCATCTGAACCAGTAATTATGGGGGCATGAAAATAGTAGAATCCGTTTTTTTGAAAATATGCATGTATAGCAAAACTAAGGGCAGATCTTACACGCATTACAGCAGCAAAGGTATTTGTGCGTATCCTTAGATGTGCATGTTCCCTTAAAAACTCCATTGAATGCTTTTTGGGTTGAATGGGATAGCTATCCGGGTCAGAGATGCCATGTACAGAAATTTCTTCCGCTTGTATCTCAACGCTTTGTCCTTTTCCCAAGCTTTCCACAAGGACACCGCTTATTTTTAAGGCAGCTCCTGTTGCAATTTTCTTTAGTAATTCTTCATCGAATTGCTCGAAATCAACCACACATTGAATGTTTTGAATAGTAGAACCATCATTCAAAGCAATAAACCTATTGCTTCTAAATGTTTTAACCCATCCATTTACTTCTACCTTCTGATTCAAAGGGGGTGCCTGAAGTAGCTCATTTATGCTGTATGATTTCATTTGAGATCAGTTCTAAATTTAAATGGCAAAGATAACTTATTGATAAAAATATACAGCTTTAAACAACTTATAAAATGGCTCGCGAATACCATTGACTTAATCTTGCGATCTTCTTCTGGGCAACTCCTCTTTTGGAAGAATATCTATTTGAGGTTTTTTTAGAACTTGTTTGTTAGCGATACTTCGTTCTAAGGAAAGAAGTAGTGAAGGAAGTAAAATTAAATTGGCCAACATGGCAAAGAGCAATGTAGCCGACACCAATGCACCCAGAGCAACAGTTCCTCCAAAACTGGAAATGGTAAATACAGAAAAGCCAAAGAAAAGGACAATCGATGTATAAAACATGCTTACACCGGTCTCACGTAAAGCTGCATAAACCGATTTTTGAATTCGCCAATGGTTGGCGGTCAGTTCTTGTCTGTACTTTGCCAGAAAGTGAATGGTGTCATCAACTGATATCCCGAATGCGATACTAAAAACCAATATTGTAGAAGGTTTAATGGGTACACCTACAAAACCCATAACACCGGCAGTAATGGCCAATGGCAGGAGATTTGGTATTAAAGAAATAACAATCATTCGGAATGAACGGAACAAATAAGCCATAAATAAAGCTATTAAAAGAATGGCCAGGGATAAAGAAAGCACTAAATTCTTTACTAAATATTTGGTGCCTTTTAAAAAAAGTAACGCTTTTCCTGTCACATAAACATTGAAACGATCGGCTGGAAATATCTTGGTAATTTCATCAAGCATCGATTTTTCAATTTCTTCCATTTCCTCAGTTGGTACATCTTTGATGAAGGTGGTAATCCTTGCAACCTGCCCGGTACTGTCAACAAAATTTTCAATTAAGCCCTCATTTCCCTGAGATTTTCGGGCTGCATCCATAATGAAATTGTATTCCTGAGATGTGGGTAGTTGGTAATATTTAGGAATTCCGCTATAAAAAGCCTGCTTGGAATACTTTACTATATTAACTACGGATATGGGTTTGGATAACGAAGGGGTCTCTTCAATCATTTCCCCCAACTGATTCATTTTTTTCAGTGTAACGGGCTTTAGCACCCCTTTTTTTCTTTCTGTATCTATAACAATTTCAATGGGCATAATTCCATTGAACTCTTCATCAAAAAATTGGATGTCTTTATAAAACCCGGTGTTTTTAGGCATATCTTCAACAAGATTTCCGGAAATTTTGATTTGATAAATTCCAATGATACTAATTATTAATGCTATCAAAGAGATCGAATAAATAGCAATCCTTTTTTCTCGTACTATATGCTCCATCCAGTTTACAAAAGCATCTATCCATTTTTTGTTGAGGTGTTTCAGATGTTTTGATTTTGGCGGGTACATAAAACTATACACGATTGGTATAATAAGTATGGAAAGCATGAAGATGCACAATATATTAATTGAGGCTACTATACCAAATTCAGTCAAAAGTTTACTGTCTGTTATAATAAATGTCGCAAAACCACAAGCCGTGGTGACATTCGTCATCAGGGTTGCATTACCAATTTTTGATATGACTCTCTTTAATGATAAAGCCTGATTTCCATGTTTTTTAACTTCCTGTTGATATTTATTGATGAGAAAAATACAATTTGGGATCCCAATTACTATGATTAGCGGAGGAATAAGGGCTGTTAAAACGGTTATTTCATATTTCAAGAGTCCAAGGATCCCAAATGCCCACATAACGCCAATTAGGACTACACACATGGAAATTAGCGTTGCCCGAATACTGCGGAAAAAGAAAAAGAAAATTAAGGAAGTAACAATTAGTGCTGCCGCAATAAAAATTCCTATTTCATCAATAATGTGTTGCGTGTTCATTGTTCGTATATACGGCATTCCGGAAACTCGAACATCCATTTTGGTTTCCTTTTCAAAATCAGATATAAGCGTATGGAGGTCTTTTAAAATAAAGTCTTTCCGAACAGAAGTATTTACAATATCCTTGTCTAAATAGACAAGTGTTCTTATGGTTCCTGTTTCTTTATTATATAACAGGTTATCATAAAACGGTAAGTTATTGAACAGATAATTTGTTAGGCTGTCTACTTCGGTATTATTAAGGGGAGTCTGCTCAATTAAAGGACGCAGAACGAATTGCTTTTCCTTTTTGTCCCTAATGAGTTCTTTTAGATTATCTATAGATACGACAAAGTCTACTTCCGGAAAAGCTGCCAATTGTTTGCTTAATCTGTTCCATCTGTTAAAATTATCAACTTCATTAAACAAACTGTCTTTAATTGCAAAAGCAATTGTATTGCCTTCTTCACCAAATTTTTCAAGAAAATCTTCATAGGCAATATTCAGGGGATGATCATCCGGGAGTAAATTCGCCTCAGAAGTGGAAAATTGCATGTTCTTCCATTGAAAACCCAGGAAAACGGTAAAGGAAGCGATTCCCAATAAAATAAGAATTCTGTTTCTAAGAATTATTCTTCCAACCTTTGCCCAAAATCCGCTCGTAATCTTCGAAACCATACTATTAATTAAAAATTGATTGTGTTTTTTATGAACACTCAGGTCTGAAGACCAATTCAATTGGCATAAGCTTTTTTACTATTGCTTTTTTAACCGCGGCAAAGGTAGAAAACAAGGAGCACTGTACCTAGAAACCGGCTGTAAAATAGTGAATACCAACCTTTAAATCAGAAAGGACTATATCCTAAAGAATTTATGTAAATTGAGCGGTAGTAAAATTATCCATTAGAAAATTCCACTAAAATGGGTTAAAAGAAATGATGCTATGACCGATGATAAAAACTATAGTAAAATTGCAATTATACTATATAGAGTTTTAATTGTCATTTCTGCTATCATCGTTATTGCAGCGATTATTGCTATTTATTTTGAAGGATAGAGCTAAATTTCCTTTATGAATTAATAGTCGATATGCAAATAACTAGCCACCATGACCGTGCTGTATGCCTTTTGGAAATTCACGAATTATACTTTCATAATCTCTGCTTCCTTGCCATGAAGTATTTTGTCTATTTTTTCAGTGTAGGAGTCGGTCATTTCCTGAATATCTATTTCTGCATTTTTTTCAAGATCTTCTGAAATCCCCAGGTGTTTTATTTCTTTATTAGCTTCCTGTCTTGCACTACGAACACTGATCTTTGCATCTTCCGCTTCCGCTTTCGCCTGCTTTACTAATTGTATTCTTCTTTCTTCAGTCAGAGGAGGAACATTAATTATTACAACCTCTCCATTATTCATTGGGTTAAAACCAAGGTTGGCATTCATAATTGCTGTTTCTATTTCTGTCAGTAAACTTTTTTCCCAAGGCTGAACAGAAAGTGTTCGTGCATCGGGCGTATTAATATTAGACACCTGTGATAAAGGTGTTTGAGAGCCATAGTACTCAACCATTACCGTCGATAACATGGAGGGGTTAGCTTTCCCTGCTCTAATTTTAACTAATGCCTTTTCCAAATGTAATATGGCTCCATCCATACTTTCTTTGGCGGTTTCCAAAATAAATTTAACATCTTCGTCCATAATAAATTTTATAACTTATTTTACACAAACTGTACCAACTAAAGATCCACTACAGTTCCAATATTTTCACCTGATACTATTTTAAGGAGGTTACCTTTTTTATTCATATCAAAAACAACAATTGGAAGATTGTTTTCCTGACTTAGCGTAAAAGCCGTGGTATCCATGACTTTTAAGCCTTTGGTGAGTACATCATTAAAACTAATAGTTTCAAATTTAGTAGCGGTTTTATCTTTTTCAGGATCACTGGTGTAAATACCATCCACTCTTGTACCTTTTAAGATTACGTCTGCTTCAACTTCAATTGCCCTTAAAACTGCAGCAGAATCAGTTGTAAAATAGGGGTTTCCGGTACCCCCTCCAAAAATGACTACACGTCCTTTTTCCAAATGGCGCATAGCTCTTCTTCTTATAAATGGCTCAGCAACTTCGTTGATCTTTATAGCAGATTGTAATCTTGTTTGTACACCATTGAGTTCCAAAGCACTCTGTAATGCCAAACCGTTTATGACCGTTGCCAGCATCCCCATATGATCTGCCTGAACCCTGTCCATTCCATTACTTGCGCCCGCCAGGCCTCTAAAGATATTTCCTCCGCCAATGACAATTGCTACTTCAACCCCCATGTCTACCACTTCCTTTATTTCCTGCGCATATTCAGCCAGTCTCGCGGCATCAATGCCGTATTGCTTGTTGCCCATTAGTGCTTCACCACTGAGTTTAAGAAGTATTCGTTTATATAGCATATTGTCCTAAGCTGATTTGCAAACAAAAATAATCAAAAATATTTATGAGAAGTCTTCGTTAATAGGTTTAATGTTCATCTTAATTTTTTGCTAATAACCAGCATGATCTAGATTAATTTTAATAATCTTGTTTTTTTAAACATCATATCTCAGGCATACATGAAAAAATTATTTATCTCATATGTTTTCCTTGTATTATTATATGGTTGCGGAGCTTCAAAACCTGTATTATCTGAAGGTAGTGCAGTTATTGAAACAACTATAGATTTAGTTAATGTTGATAATGATAGAGTTAGTGTAACTATTGATCCGGGATCATTCAGTAAACAAGACATTTCCTTTTTTATTCCAAAAACAGTTCCTGGAACATATAGTGAAGATAACTACGGTAAGTATATTGAGGACTTGAAAGCGTATGATTATCAGGGTAATGAACTTTCAGTTACTTCAATCGGAATCAATGAATGGAATATCTCCAATGCCACCAAATTGGATAAGATCTCTTATTATGTTACTGACACTTATGATACTGAAAGTGAATCAAACGATCCGGTATTTTCTCCTGCAGGAACAAATATTTTAAAGGATAAGAATTTTGTTTTGAACCTTCATGGTTTTGTAGGTTATTTTGAAGGATTCAAGGAAGTGCCCTATGAGTTAAGCATTTCTTCCCCTTCGCACCTGGTGCCAACTACATCATTAAATAAAAAGCAGGATGATTCACAGAATATGACAGATATCTTTCATGCTTCTAGATATTTTGAAGTAGTAGATAACCCAATTCTATATGCAGAAGAAAATATTGCTACGTTTGTTATAAATGATATTACCGTTAATTTGAGTGTTTACTCTCCAAATAACCGTTATACGGCAACAGATCTAAAAGAAAGTATGGAGCGCATGATGCGGGCTCAAAAGGCGTTTCTTGGGGAGATTGACGGGACTGCTGAATATAATATTCTATTATATCTATCTACTCTAGATCAAAATGATGCTTCAGGATTCGGGGCTTTGGAACATCATACATCTACAGTTGTAGTGCTTCCGGAGCAAATGCCACTGGCAACTCTGGAAAAAGCAATGATAGATGTTGTTTCACATGAATTTTTTCACATTGTTACCCCCTTGAATGTCCATTCAAAGGAAATTCAATTTTTTGATTTTAACGATCCTAAAATGTCTCAACATCTATGGATGTATGAAGGAACTACTGAATATTTTGCCAACTTATTCCAAATCCAGCAAGGGCTGATTGATGAGGCTGATTTCTTCACCCGAATTGTAGACAAAATAAGCAATTCCAAATCCTATGACGATGAAATGTCATTTACGACTATGAGTAGAAATATTTTGGAAAACCCTTATAAAGGAAACTATGCTAATGTATATGAAAAAGGAACCTTATTAAATATGAGCTTAGATATTAGGCTCAGGGAATTGAGCAATGGAGAAAAAGGAGTTTTGTGGCTAATGAAGGAACTTTCAAAAAAATATGACGATGACACACCATTTGAGGATGATGAAATTATTGACGAGATCGTGGCAATGACCTATCCTGAGATCAGATCGTTTTTTGATTTATATGTTAGAGGAAATACCCCCTTGGATTATGATGAAATATTGGCCTCGGTTGGATTAATGACAACGGATACTCAGGAGCGAACCGGTTATTTTTTAGATGGAGAAATACCCTTTATAGATATTGATATGAACAATAATGATGCAATATTTATTAGAAGCGGTATTGAATTAAATACTTTCTTTACAGATCTTGGGGCACAAGGAGGGGATACGATACAAAGTATAGATGGAATGCCAATTTCATTAGAATCCATCAGGCCTATAATTGGACAAAGTTTTGGATGGACATCGGACAGGCAAATTACAATGGTCGTCAAACGCGGTGAAGAAGAACTAACATTACAGGGAAAAGTAGGAACACCTACACTAAGGGTAACTACAATTGTGCCGATAGATAGCCTGGAAAACAGCCCTGAATCCGAACTCAGGAAAGCTTGGCTAAAAGGCTAAAGATCTCTCCAGAAATAGTGAATGCATTCATAGTCCGGCGACGGAGGATTGGCATACAGATCAAAAAAAGCCGCTTTTCAAAAAGAAAAGCGGCTTTTTAATAATTCAAATAGGTGTTTTAGCCTAAAGCTAACCTTTCAAAACCTGTTATTTCCAAATCAGGACTGACAGATTGAATGTATTGAGAAACACTCTGCTTACTATCTTTAATAAAAGCCTGATTAATAAGAGTGTTATCTTTAAAGAAACGTTTTAATTTACCTTTTGCAATATTGTCCAGCATTGCCTCTGGCTTACCTTCCTGACGTAGCTGATCTTTGGCTATTTCTATTTCCTTATCAATAACGGATTGATCTACTTCCGATTCATCAAGTGCAACCGGATTCATAGCTGCTGCCTGCATCGCTATATCTTTGGCGGCTACAGCTGCACCTTCAACCGCATTCGAAAGTCCGACCAAAGTTGCAATCTTGTTACCCGCATGAATATAGGATCCTACATAAGGAGCATTCAGTTTTTTAAAGCCACCAATTTCAATTTTTTCGCCAATTACACCAGTTTGTTCAGTAAGTTTTTCCTTTACAGAAATACCATTGTAATTCGCGTTCAGGAATTCATCTTTACTTTCAAAATCAAGTGCAAGTTTAGCCAGCTCATTTGCCAGGGCAACAAAACTATCATTCTTGGCAACAAAATCAGTTTCACAATTAAGGGAAATTAAAACTCCACTGGTTTTGTCAGGATTAACCTGAGCTATAGTTGCCCCTTCAGATGAATCTCTATCTGCTCGCTTTGCAGCCACTTTCTGACCTTTTTTTCGAAGAATTTCGATGGCTTTTTCAAAATCTCCTTCAGCTTCAACAAGTGCATTTTTGCAGTCCATCATTCCTGCACCAGTTGTCTTTCTTAAATTATTAACTTCTGCGGCGGTAATTTTTACCATTTTGTTTTCTTTTTATTGAACATGTTCGCTCATGTTCAGTTGTAAATTATTTAATAAATCTTTACTTATTCTACTCCTCCTTTAGCATTTTCCTGCCATTCTTTCAATTCGTCCCAGTTACCATCAGCAGCCATTTTTGCTTGTTTTGGCCAAGAATCAGGATCTAAATGTGCCATTCTGGAACTCGCTTCAGTCAGAATCTCCTTGATTTTATCTGCTTTTGCCTTGGCTAATTTTGCATATGAATCAATACCTGCCTTGGTAAGTGCTTCGGCTGCTTTTGGACCAATACCCTCAATCTTTGTAAGATTGTCAGCTTCTGCTTTTACCGTTTTTTTAACTTCGGCTTTTTCTTTCTTTTCAGTTTTTGGTGCAGCTTCTTCTTTTACCTGTTTAGGGGTTTCTTCTACTTTAGCTGTTTCAGCTTTTTCTTCTTTCGGAGCTTTAGCTTCCACCTCAGTTTCTTTCTCAACTTTTTCTACAACCTCTGTTTCAGTAGTGGCCGCAGTTTTTGGAGCAGCACCTTCTTTTTCCGCCTGTTTTTCGGATTTACGCTCTTCCAGACCTGCTGCAATTGCATTTGTAACTTCCGTTAATATCACATTGATGGATTTAGATGCATCATCATTTGAAGGAATTACATAATTGATAGGTCTCGGATCCGAGTTGGTATCAACCATAGCAAATATTGGGATATTCAATTTTTGGGCCTCCTTTACGGCAATATGCTCTCGCATAGTATCCACAACAAACAAGGCGCCAGGTAAACGCGTCATATCTGAGATTGAACCCAGGTTCTTTTCCAATTTAGCACGGAGACGATCTACCTGTAATCGTTCTTTTTTGGAAAGCGTATTAAACGTTCCATCTTTCTTCATCCTATCAATAGAAGCCATTTTTTTAACGGCTTTTCTAATAGTCACAAAGTTTGTCAACATACCTCCCGGCCATCTTTCGGTGATATAGGGCATATTTACATTGGCAACTTTCTCGGCAACAATATCTTTTGCCTGTTTTTTTGTAGCTACAAATAGGATTTTCCTTCCGGACGCGGCAATTTTAGACAAGGCTTCATTTGCCTCCTCCAATTTAGCAACTGTTTTATATAAATTGATAACGTGAATTCCATTACGCTCCATGTAGATATAAGGAGCCATATTCGGATTCCATTTTCGTGTAAGGTGTCCAAAGTGCACACCTGCTTCCAATAATTCTTTTACTTCAGCTTTCTTAGCCATTTTTATACTTAGTTTACGTTCTTTTGAATTAGCAATGATGAAGTGGTATTCCTTTTTAGGGGAAAGCCTCCAACATTTAGATGCTAAACTAAATTTTTTCTATACCTCCTTTTATTGACACTCAAAATATAAGTAGCCAGGAGGCTTAGATTTTTAATTGTCTCTACAAGACGAGACTTTCAATGAACTTGGGTTAAAATCCTGAATTCGTTCCAGGACAATATTTTTTTATCGTTTAGAGAATTGGAATTTCTTCCTTGCTTTCTTCTGTCCAAACTTTTTACGTTCAACCATTCTGGGATCTCTGGTAAGTAATCCTTCAGGTTTTAATAATTCTCTGTTTTCGGCCTCAATCTCACATAGACCCCTGGACAAGGCTAAACGCACTGCTTCTGCCTGACCTGTTATTCCGCCTCCGTAAACATTAACTTTAACATCATAATTGTCTACGGTATTGGTTAAAGCAAAAGGCTGTTTAACTTTATACTGTAACGTCGCAGTAGAAAAATAATCATCTAATGCTCTGTCATTAACAGTAATCTTGCCTTTCCCTTCAGAAATATATACGCGTGCGACTGCAGTTTTTCTTCTACCTATTTTATGAATTATGTCCATCTAATTAAGGTCATTTAAGTTAATAGCCTTTGGTTTTTGTGCTTCCTGATCGTGATCAGTTCCGGCATAAACTCTTAAGTTTCTAAATAATTCGGCTCCCAGCTTATTTTTTGGAAGCATGCCTTTTACTGCTTTCTCAATAATACTTGCAGGATTTTTATCTAAGAGTTCCCGAGCAGTGGTTGATCTTTGACCTCCGGGATAGCCCGTATACCTTAGATAGGTCTTGTCTTCCCATTTATTTCCACTAAGTTGAATTTTTTCTGCGTTCACAATAACAACATTGTCACCGCAATCAACATGTGGTGTAAAACTTGGTTTGTATTTGCCTCTTAAAATTTTCGCCACTTTAGAAGCAAGTCTTCCTAAAGTCTGGCCTTCAGCATCAACTAATAACCACTGTTTTTCAACTGTATTCTTATTAGCAGATTTGGTCTTGTAGCTCAATGTATCCACTACTTTCTATTTATTAATTAAACACTCCAATCCCTTTTAACGGGCTGCAAATGTACAACTATTAAGTTTAAATGCAAACCCTTATTTCTCAATTTTTTTAAAATAATTAGGTCTTATTAATCCTGATATATAGGGCAAGATTTTGATTGTTGTATGTTATGATAAACAAAAGACTATCGATTTTTATTTTAAATTGTTGGTTAAACAAGCTAACCAGGCATACTATATAGCAATATTTTACGTTTTTCAACTGATGAAATATTAATAAACCCAAAAAAATGAAACGTAACCTATTAGCCCTTTTTATTGCAACAGCTTTATTATTCTCATGCTCATCAGACAAAGATGATACTAATCAAGATAATGATATTATTGGGTCATGGGATTTAACCGCTTTGGAAATTGATGACAGTACAGCAAGTGATGATGAAAAATTTGCGAGAGATATATTAAATTTTTTATCTGCCTTAGACTGCTCTCTTATGACGATTACCTTTAATGCAGACCAAACTGTTATTACCGAGAACTCGGGAAATTACCTGGATATAAATGTAAATACAGGAGGAACAGGGCTTGATGTTCCATGTCCTACAGAGAAAGATACAAGTGTAGATAATTATCTTTATGAAGGAGGAGTGCTTACCTATATAGACGAAAATGAAATGGAGACTACGGTCAGTGTAACTATTTCCGGAAATACGATGAGGGTAAATGCTGTGGAATTAGATTTTGCCAATTTTGATGATGGTGGTGAATTGATCTTTACAAAAAGATAATTAACATTTAGACCAATAAAGTTTACTCAAAACCCTTTGTATTTTTCAAAGGGTTTTTTGGTATCAGTGCGCTTCCAGCCAATTTTCACCAATTCCCAGTTCTACATCCAGGGGCACAAGGAGTTCATAAGCATTTTCCATTTCGGTTTTGATTATAACCTTAAGATCTTCCAGTTCTTGTTTATAAATGTCAAAGACTAGTTCATCATGAACCTGGAGAAGCATCTTAGACTTATATTTCCCCTCAGCAAGTTTTTTATGGATATTGATCATAGCAATTTTAATGATATCGGCTGCGCTACCTTGTATTGGTGCATTAACGGCATTTCTCTCTGCAGCACCCCGTACAATGGCATTACTGCCATTAATATCTTTTAAATAGCGTCTTCTTCCCAGTACAGTTTGGACATACCCGTGCTCTCTGGCAAAATCTATTTGATCACTTATATAATTTCGCAATTTTGGATACGTCTTGTAGTATGTATCAATTAGTTCCTTAGCCTCAGTCCGTGATAAATCTGTTTGATTGCTCAATCCAAAAGCCGATACTCCGTAGATTATGCCAAAATTTACAGTTTTAGCATTACTTCTCTGATCTCTTGTAACTTCTTCCAGAGGAACGTTAAAAACTTTAGATGCAGTCGAGGCGTGTATATCTTCGCCATTTTTAAAGGCTTCAATCATTGTTGTTTCTTTACTAAGCGACGCAATTATCCGAAGTTCTATTTGAGAATAATCCGCAGCCAAAAGGATATAATTATCATCTCTTGGAATAAATGCTTTGCGCACCTGTCTGCCTCTTTCTGTCCGTATTGGTATGTTTTGGAGGTTAGGATTGTTACTGCTTAATCTTCCTGTGGCAGCTACAGTTTGCATATAATCTGTATGTACTCTGCCTGTACTTTTTTCGACCTGTTCCGGCAATGCATCAATATAAGTACTCTTTAACTTGGCCAGACCTCTATAATTCAAGACATCTTTAATAATATCGTGTCCCTTAGAAAGAGAAGAAAGTACATCTTCTGAGGTGGAATACTGGCCTGTTTTCGTTTTTTTGGGTTTGTCAACAAGCTTTAACTTATTAAACAAAATTTCACCTAACTGCTTTGGTGATGCTATATTAAATTCTTCACCAGCTTCCTTATATATCTTCACTTCCAGATTCTTTATATCCTCATCCAGATCTTTTGAAAGTGAATGGAGGAATTCCTTATCAAGGTTTATCCCCTCCAACTCCATATCTGCTAAAACACTTAATAAAGGAATCTCAATGTTCCTGAACAGTTCTTCCGTTTTAGCTTCACTTAGTTCCTTAGCAAACAGTTTTGCTAATTGAAATGTTATATCTGCATCTTCTACTGCATACTCCGTTTGTTTATCTAAACTAACATCGCGCATACTCAGTTGATTTTTACCTTTTTTCCCAATTAGCTCGGTAATAGATATGGGTGTATAGTTTAGGTAAGTTTCCGATAATACATCCATATTGTGACGCATATCCGGATTTATAAGGTAATGAGCCAGCATTGTATCAAATAACTCTCCTTTAACGGTAAGATTGTACTTGTGAAGTACTTTAATTTCATACTTTAAGTTCTGACCAATTTTCTCTATGTGTTCAGCTTCAAAAAATGGGCGGAGCTGTTCAATTAATTTCTGTGCATTTTCTCGTCCTTCCGGGAAAGGAATATAAAAACCTTTGTGCGCTTCCCAGGAAAAAGCGATTCCCACGAGTTCGGCTACAAGAGAATTTAAAGAAGTTGTTTCTG
>JABDPH010000507.1 GCA_013042925.1 Eudoraea sp. | reverse complement strand
GACCAATACTGGTAGTTATTGTCCGTAAGTACCCTTTAATTTACCCAAGATTCGTTGCATCAAACGATTTAATCTAAAAATTAAACATTTATAGAATAATACCGAAGGTAGGCCTTTTGAGTTCACCAGAAAAAAAATGTACCTATCTGGGTTCGAGAACAACAAATGGGATGATCATTTCTTCGAGAGAAACACCGCCGTGCTGATACGTATTTCTGTAATAGCTTACATAGTGGTTATAATTGTTGGGGTATGCAAAAAACAGATCATTCTTTGCAAAAATAAAAGAACTGCTCATTGTAATACTAGGTAAATAAATATTAGCCGGGTCTTTGGCCTCTATAACATCGTTATCATTATATGTAAGACTTCGACCGGTTTTATATCTAAGATTAAGACTGGTCTCTTTGTCTCCGATAACTTTTGAAGGCTGTTTTACGTTTATTGTACCATGATCCGTGGTGATAATAAGCTTTAACCCCATGTTCTGGGCTTGTTGTATGATCTCCAGGAGTGGTGAATTCTTAAACCAGCTATTCGTTAAGGACCTATACGCCTTATCATTGGATGCCAACTCCTTTATAACATCCATCTCGGTTTTAGAATGTGAAAGCATGTCCACAAAATTATACACTAGAACCGTCAGGTCATTTTTCTTTTGTGACCGAAAGTTTTGAGAAAGATTTTTACCTTGTTTTAGACTGCTAATTTTATGGTACTCCCATTTTATATCAAGCCCTAATCTTTTTAATTGTTCGCCCAGGAATTTGTTCTCAAATAAATTTTTGCCGCCTTCATCCGTATCATTCTTCCACCATTCCGGATATTTTTTTTCCATTCCAAGCGGCATAAGTCCGGAGAAAATAGAATTCCGTGCATATTGAGTTGCCGTAGGCAGAATACTGAAATAGGGCACTTCCTTACTTTTCTTATAATATGGAGTTAGCACATCTTCGAATGCAAACCACTGGTCATACCTCAAATTGTCTATCACCAATAAAAGGGTAGGGGTGTCTTTCAGCTCAGGATGAATTAATTCCTTAAAGAGAGTATGTGACATTACCGGGCCATCACCGTCATGAAACCAGTCAGTATAATTTTTTTCAATAAATTTCCCAAACTGATTATTGGCTTCAATTTTTTGAGATTCTAAAATTTCAAACATTCCGGAATCTTCTATTTCTTCCAATTGCAATTCCCAGTAAATAAGCTTTTTGTAGAGATCTGCCCATTCCTCATATGAGTTGACCATAGATAGGTCCATCGCAATTTTTCTGAATTCCTGCTGGTAGTTGGAAGTGGTCTTTTCTGAGACCAAACGAGAGTGATCGAGGTTTTTCTTTAGAGACAGCAATATTTGATTTGGATTAACAGGTTTTATAAGATAGTCGGCAATTTTTGAGCCAATGGCCTCCTCCATGATATACTCTTCCTCGCTTTTCGTGATCATTACCACGGGAAGGGAAGCATCAATCGTTTTAATTTCTGTAAGTGTTTCCAGTCCTGAAATTCCGGGCATATTTTCATCCAGAAAAACAATATCAAAATTCTGATTTCTGATTTCTTCTAATGCATCCTGGCCACTTTTGCAAGTTACTACATGATAATTTTTATCTTCCAGGAAAATAATATGGGGCTTTAACAAATCTATTTCATCATCTACCCAAAGGATTGTTATCTTCTTCATTTAGTCCTTATCTTTACCGTTGAAAACAATAGCTATTTTGTCAAAATCAAACAAGCTTAAAATATTCAACGATCCAATTTACGGATTTATTAGAATTCCAGATGCACTAATTTTTAACCTTATAGCGGACCCGTATTTTCAAAGACTTCGCCGTATTTCGCAAATGGGGCTTTCATATCTGGTTTATCCCGGAGCGCATCATACTCGTTTTCATCACGCGTTGGGCAGTATGCATTTAATGCAAGAGGCAATACAACTACTTCGTTTTAAAGGGGTTGAGATTACTGAAAAGGAAGCTCAAGGACTACTCTGTGCTATCTTGTTACATGATATTGGCCATGGTCCTTTTTCACATGCTATGGAACATAGTTTGGTAGAAGGAATAAAACATGAAGCAATTTCACACATTTTTATGGAGGTTCTTAACCATAAGTTTAACGGAAGTTTAACTTTAGGCATAGAAATATTCAAAGGCACTTATAGAAAAAAATTTCTGAATCAATTGGTCAGTAGTCAATTGGATATGGATAGGTTGGATTACTTGAAACGAGATAGTTTTTATACGGGCGTTGCAGAGGGGAATATAAATGCTGAGCGATTAATAACTATGCTAAATGTTGTCGACGGTGAACTGGTAGTTGAGGAAAAAGGGATCTATTCCGTTGAGAAATTTCTAATGGCCCGCAGATTTATGTATTGGCAGGTTTACCTTCATAAAACAGGATTAGTGGCCGAGCAATTGCTAATAAAGACGCTTCAGAGGGCTAAGGAATTGGTGGAAATGAATTTTGAATTGACTTGTAGTCCACCGCTGATGTTCTTTTTGAAAACTAAAATTAACAAAGGAAATTTTGATAAGGAGGTTTTGGATCATTTTGCCAGTCTTGACGACACCGATATATTGGCGGCTATAAAACAGTGGCAGCATAGTTCTGACTTTGTTTTGTCAAAGCTTTGCGCCATGATCCTGAACAGAAAACTGCTTAATATAAGACTAAGAAATCAGCCTGAAAAGGATAGTAAATTTGAAACCCTTTTTGAAGATTTTAGAGGGAAATATAAGTTAAGTAAAGCAGAAGCTTCCTATTTTGTATTCCGCGGAATAATAGAGAATAAGGCTTATAATCTTGATAGTCAAAATATAAATATTTTACGAAGCAATGGAAAATTATTAGATGTTGCCAAGGCTTCAGATCATTTGAATTTGACCGCATTATCTGAGACGGTAACAAAATATTATATCTGTTATCCAAAAGATGATCTTTAGCTATAATATTCTAAATTTTGTATCCCACCAATTTCTTAAATGCATTTCTAAAGTATTAATATGCTAATATACAGCAGTTTATAGGTGAGTATTTGACGTTATATCATTAATCAATTTTTCTTACTTTTGTCTGAATCTAAGCCAAGGGTAAAATCATTAAATAATTTGAAATTTACAGCTAGTCAGATTGCAGGCATTTTAGAGGGTGAGATAGAAGGCAACCCGGAGGTTGCTGTGCATAAATTGGCTAAAATTGAAGAAGGAGAAATTGGTTCATTAACTTTTTTGGCTAATCCCAAGTACACTTCCTATATATATAGTACTGAAGCTTCTATAACTCTTGTAAATAAGGATTTTGTACCGGAACAAGCCATTACTACGACATTAATCAAGGTTGATGATGCTTACGAATCTTTTTCCAAGTTACTAGAGTACTATAATCAGGTTAAAAATAACAAAACAGGTCTTGAGAGACCGGTATTTTTATCTGAGTCTGCTTCGTATGGAGAGAATTTCTATTTGGGGGCTTTTTCATATTTGGGGAATAATGTAAAGATTGGGAATGATGTCAAAATATATCCTAATGTTTATATAGGTGATAATGTGACAATAGGGGATAATGTGCTCATTTTTGCAGGAGCCAAAATTTATTCTGAATCAATTATCGGAAAGGGCTGCGTAATTCATAGTGGTGCTATAATAGGTGCCGATGGTTTTGGATTTGCTCCTAATTCCAATGGTGAGTACAGCAAAGTACCACAGACCGGGAATGTGATTCTTGAGGAAAATGTAGACGTAGGTGCCGGAACTACAATAGACAGAGCAACGCTTGGATCTACCATTCTCAGAAATGGGGTTAAGCTAGACAACCAGATTCAAATTGCTCATAATGTTGAGATTGGGGAGCATACAGCGATAGCTGCTCAGACAGGTATAGCTGGATCAACAAAAATTGGAAAAAATTGCAAAATTGGTGGCCAGGTAGGTATTGTTGGGCACATAACTATCGGAGACAGGGTTCGGATACAGGCTCAATCAGGAATTGGTAGAAATGTCAAGGACGATGAATTTCTGCAAGGATCACCGGCTTTAAATTACGGAGACTACAATAAATCTTATGTTCATTTTAAAAACTTGCCAAAATTAGTTAACAGAATTAATGATTTTGACAATAAGAGTGAAGACAAATAAAGTATGGCAAAACAACGTACAATAGCAAATGAAGTAACCTTAACTGGTGTGGGTTTACATACCGGAAAGAACGTTACTATGAAATTTGTTCCTGCTCCAGAGAATCATGGCTTTGCTTTTAAGCGAGTAGATCTTGAAGGGGAACCAGTTATTGAGGCAGATGCGAATTATGTGGTTAATACCCAGAGAGGAACAAATTTGGAGAAAAGGGGAGTTAAGATTCAAACTTCAGAACATGTTCTTGCCGCATTAGTCGGTATGGATATAGATAATGTTCTAATTGAATTAGATGCCCCTGAACCACCTATAATGGACGGATCTTCTAAATTTTTTGTGGAGTCTATTGAGAAGGCAGGAATAGTAGAACAGGATGCCGAAAGGGAAGAATATGTGGTTAACGAAGTAATAACCTACAAAGACGAAGCCTCCGGAAGTGATATAACCCTAATTCCTTCTGAGGATTATGAAATAACTACCATGGTAGACTTTGGCACCAAGGTTCTTGGAACTCAGAATGCCACCCTAGAGAGTATATCAGATTTTAAAAAGGAAATTGCGGATGCCAGGACATTTAGTTTTCTGCATGAATTAGAAATGTTATTGGAGAATGGGCTTATAAAAGGAGGTGATTTAAACAATGCCATTGTCTATGTTGACAAGGAAATTTCTGATGCCACCATGAAGAAACTGGAAAAGGCATTTAATAAGAAAAAACTATCCGTAAAGCCAAATGGAATTTTAGATAATCTTACATTACACCAACCAAACGAAGCTGCAAGGCATAAACTTTTAGATGTAATTGGAGACCTTGCGTTGGCCGGAACTAGAATTAAGGGAAAAGTAATTGCCAATAAACCCGGACATTATGTTAATACGCAATTTGCTAAAAAGCTGTCCAAGATAATCAAACTGGAAAAGCGCAATAAAGTTCCAAAATTCGATTTAAACGAACCTCCCTTAATGGATGTTACCCAAATTATGAAAATGTTGCCCCATCGGCCACCATTTCTATTGGTAGATAAAATCATTGAACTTTCGGATTCTCATGTGGTTGGTGTGAAAAATGTAACTATGAACGAACCATTTTTCGTAGGACATTTTCCCGGAGCACCTGTTATGCCCGGCGTTTTACAGGTAGAGGCAATGGCACAAACCGGAGGAATATTAGTTTTGAGCACCGTTCCTGACCCGGAAAATTATCTGACTTTCTTTATGAAGATCGATAATGTTAAATTCAAACAACAAGTAGTTCCCGGAGATACATTAATCTTTAAGTGTGATCTTATTTCACCAATTCGAAGAGGAATCTGTCATATGCAAGCTTATGCGTACGCAAATGGTAAATTAGTGTCCGAAGCTGAATTAATGGCCCAAATCGTAAAAACAAAACAACAAGATTAGTATGAATCAGCCGCTTGCCTACGTTCACCCAGGAGCTAAAATTGCTAAAAATGTGGTTATAGAACCATTTACCACTATACATAACAATGTTGTAATTGGCGATGGTACATGGATAGGCTCTAACGTTACCATTATGGAAGGTGCCCGCATTGGGAAGAATTGCAATATTTTTCCGGGAGCGGTTATATCAGCAC
>JABDPH010000233.1 GCA_013042925.1 Eudoraea sp. | reverse complement strand
CTATACAAATATTAAACTGGAATAGGGCACAAGATACCCAACGGGCCATTAAAAGCGCCCTTAATCAAACATATAGTAATATTGAAATTGTTATGGTTGACAATGGTTCCACGGACAATTCAATAGCTCTAACAAAAGCCAATTACCCTAACATAAAAATCGTAGCTCTTGATAAGAATTATGGTTGCCCAGGAGGTAGGAATTTAGGGATTTCACATTGCTGTGGTGAGTTTATATTTTATTTGGACAATGACGGAGTTCTTCACAAAGAGGCCGTTCAGAACGCCTACAATACTGTTATGTCGGAAGAAAATGTTGGGGTTGTAACTGGTGTTATATATGATTTTTATGATGAATCAGAAATTGACGCAAATTGTAATTTTAAAAGTTTAGAGCGTTATGAATCACATGTCTTTAATGGCGGTATTTCTATGCACAAGAAATCCATATACGATGATGTTGGTTTTTATCCTAAACACTTTATGTATGGCTATGAAGAGACTTATCTTTCTTTAAAATTGAGCGATACGTCACATAAGATTATTGAAGATTGCTCGGTAGTTCTATGGCATATAGGCAGCAACACAGCCAGGGATAGGTCTAAGGAAATACTGAGTGGGTATTTTAACAAACTCTACACAGCCTTCTCTTTATATCCTTTTTCCAAATTGGCGCCTTTTTTCTTTTACTTTTTATTGAAGTATCCAGGTTACGCAAAAAAAGAAGGCATTGCCAAACAGTTTTGGTTAAAATTCCGTAATGATTTTTTTAGTACAATTAGGATGGGCATTGAAGATAGAAACCCTATTTCAAGTGAAGCAATTCTTAGATTTAACAAACTATCCAATCACGTTCTTGGTTGATTAGTTTTGCGATTTACACCATTTATTATTGACTTCATTCAACTATACCATAAACCGAATGGTGTTCAATTCAATACTTTTAAAAAATAGTTTAATGAAAAGTCAGGCATTACTTTTTGATTTCAAGCTATTTGATTGTCCCTTATATCTGTACTTGATTTTAATTTTGATATTTCATGTTGCTCTTGATCAATAAACAATTTGAACCATATTTCTACAGTTAAAATTCTAAATAGTAGTGTAGAATGATTATGTTTTTTAGCAATAGTCTCCTCTAAAAATTGTTTAACGACCTCTTTTTTAAATAAATTTCTCGAGTAAATAGTTCCATTGAGCAAAATATTCCTCAAAGCATTGTTTTCGGCTAATGCTTTTTCTATTGGCGTGTCAAATCCGATCTTCCTTTTATCATTTGTAATGTAATCGGGTAAAATATCTTCCATTATTTTTCTATGGATAAATTTACCCAACCCATTACGTATTTTAAAGTTTGATGGTAATTTAAAAGCATATTCCACTAAACGATAATCCATAAAAGGTAATCTACTTTCTAAGGAATGCATCATAGAAACTGCATCGCCATAATGTAATAATTTTAATAAGCCAAGCTGATGCTGTTCTTTCAATAATTTATTTAACCTGGTCTCATTTTTAGAGTATTTGATTTTTGGCACCTTAAAACTCTTCTTTGAATATTTTACAAGCTCACCCGAGTAAACACGGTCTATTTTACTCCATTTTCTATAAAGGGTACGCGCCCAAAAGGGCAAGTTGTACCTTCCAAACATTAAAATGGAACTTTTAAGTGACCATTGCTTTCTAAACTCTTTTAATTCTTTAAGTGCTTTTTTTAATTGGCCTTTAATTATTAAATCAAAAAAGTGGTCCATAAACACTGCGTGAATATAACCGCCTAAAAGTTCATCTGCACCCTGGCCTTCCAATATTACTATGAGCTTTTCTCTAGCCCTCTTATTTACCTTACTAAGAGGAAAAACCGCTGGTGATGAATGCCCAGATTCTATCAAGTAAATTATATCTTTTAAATCTTTTAAAAAATCATCATATTGTACTTCAACTTTATTTGAAATAAAATCAAAACCATCTTCTTTTAATTTCTTAACCACATCATATTCATCCGTGGCTCCACCACCAAAACTAGCCGTATATGCATCTATACGGGTATCAAATATTTTATCAACACTACAGACAATGGAAGTTGAATCTAGTCCTCCTGACATTGTGGCCCCTAATGGTACATCACTTCGCAATCTTATTCTTATGGCATCAAGAAAAATTTCTTTGTAGGTTTTAAAGGCCTCGTCGTCACTTATATCTGTCTCAGCAGTCACAGGATAATCCCAATATCGTGAGATTGACAGTTGCCCCTTTTCCAAAACCAAATTATGCGCAGGCGGTAACCTCAATATGTTTTCGAACCAAGTCTCAATATTCTCGGCCCCTACAGATTCATGGCAAAAGGCAGATATTGCCTGGTAATTGGGTTTTCGTAACTCTGGCCTATATTCCAAAATTGATTTGATTTCAGAAGAAAATAAAAAATCTTCTTGATGGAGAGTATAGTAAAATGGTTTAATGCCAAAACGATCCCTGGAACAAAACAGCCTTCCATTTTCCTTGTCATAGATGGCGAACGCCCACATGCCATTGAATCTTGTAACGCAATCAACGCCCCATTGGATAAACGAAGCTAGAATGACCTCAGTATCGGATTCTGTTGTGAACTTATATCCAAAACCTTTTAGTTCGTTCCTCAATTCAATATAATTAAATATTTCACCGTTAAAGACAATACTAAGGGAACCATAATGCAGGGGTTGATTGGCGTGGTCTGATAAATCAATAATCGATAGCCTGGCATGTGCCAAACCTACATAAGGATTAATAATTTCCGCCTGTTGTTTATCTGGTCCACGATGATACTGCAATTGAATGCATGTCAATAACTTATCATAAGAAACTTTGGTCTCATTATTCGTATTGAGCACACCAAAAATACCGCACATAAGTGAAGGGTTATGATTATTTAATTGTAAGAAACGATAATAATAACGAAATAGATCGTTCTATATTTTAAGATCCGTTAACAAATTGATTTTTTACGTTGTCTTGCTCAGAAATAAGGTAAAATGCCATTCAGGATTCTCCTATTGAAAGGAAATTTATTATTTAGAGATAACAACAATAATGAAAATCAAGAAACAATTTTGAATTAAGTCTTTTCTTTGAACTTAATTTAATATTGCATTAATAAATTTCAATTAGAAACAACAATAATGGTCATTATAAACAGTGATGATTTTGGACATTCACCTGAGGTGAATCAAGCTATCTATCAATCCTTTAAAAATAATCTAATAAGTTCGACAAGTACTCTGGTTAACTTTGACAAAGGGCTCAATGATGCTACAACTTATACCAAAAACAATAGGATAGATCAAGGCGCAATAGGTATACATTTTAATTTAACAGATGGTACCCCATTAACCAATGGAATTAAAAAGGTATCTAGATTCACAAAAAATGGAGTTCTTGCCACTAGCCGCGCAAGAGCAATATTGAGATTAACTAATATTGAAAAAATAGCGGTAGAAAATGAATTTGATGCTCAACTAAAAAAATTTATTTCGAATTTCGGATTTAAACCCAGTCATATTGATTCACACCACCATATTCATACTGAATGGGCCATATTTAAAATAGTCTTAAAAATTGCAAAAAAAAACGAAATCAACTGTATTCGTATTTCCAGAACTACAGGTGAAAATATCAGTTTTAAAAATAGAGTATACAAACAAATAATTAATACAATTCTACGTTTTAATGGTTTTATAACCGTTAATCAATTTGGTTCATTGGATGATTTTAAGAATACCATATTTAATAAAAACAAAGATTATGAGATAATGGTTCATTCGTTATTGAAACAAGAAAAACTAACAGACATTGATGGTAAAAGTTTAAAAGAAAAGGTTAATGCCGTCTTTAAAGACCAAAAAATAATACTTGGCAATTACACCCAATTAGCTGATTTACGGAATCATACATAAACAATGAACTTAGACCAACCTCCAAAAATATTTTATTTTACCAATTTAGCTTCTATTTATCGCACTAGATTGTGGAAAGTATTGCTTGAGAGCAAACATTTTACAATTTACTTTGGTTTTGGGAAAAATAAACGACTGGGCATAAAATCAATTGACATCACTGCTCCCTCATTTGAAACTAAAAAAGACAGGTTTTTCAAATTGAAAAATATCTGGATTAGAAAAAAATACTTGATTTGGCAGTTTGGAGTAATTTCAAAATGTATTTTAAACAAACCAGATGCCGTAATATTTATGGGTGATGCCACCGTTATTACATATTGGATAGCAGCTATTATTTGTAGAATTAGAAAAATAAGAGTCGTTTATCACACACACGGACTATATGGTGATGAGTCTGGTCTTAAATTGGTGCTTCGAAAGTTGTTTTATAAGTTGGCAAATAATTTCATTGTTTATGAAAGGCATGGAAAAGAACTAATGTTAGAGGAGGGTTTTTCAGAAGAAAATATTTACGTTTTCTTTAATTCACTAGATTATCCAAAGCATAAATCTTTACGAGAGGAATTAAAACTAAAAAACACGAAATACCAGTTTGGCCTTTTTGAAGACAACGAAAAACCACTTCTTATTTTCATCGGTAGATTAACTTATGAGAAAAAGCTTCATTTACTAATTGATGCAGCGAAAAACCTTAATAAAACAGGATTAAAAGTTAATTTACTGATAATAGGCGATGGTGAAGCAATGATTGAATTAAAAGGTATGTTGAATGAAAATGAAGAAAAATTTATCAACCTTTTTGGTCCTTGTTTTGACGAAGACATAATTGGTGAAATGTTATACAATGCCGACCTTTGTGTCTCACCTGGCAATGTTGGTTTAACGGCAATTCATTCATTAAGTTTTGGAACACCGGTATGCACGCATAACAATTATTCAAATCAGGGCCCCGAGGTTGATGCGATTACGGAATCTAAAACTGGATTTTTATTCAAAGAAAATGATTTAACAGATTTAGTCAACAAAATTAGGGAATGGTTGATTGAACACCCCAATAAAAATGATGCCCTCAAAGAAGATTGTTTTGAAATAATCGAGAAGTATTATAACCCTTTTTACCAAGAAAAAGTTTTAGACGCATTAATTAAAGGTGCCCCGCCTGCTAAATTAAATTTACTTTGAGCAAGACAATTTTACAGATAAATACTACTGCCGGATATGGATCAACCGGAAGAATTGTTAACGATCTTGGAGATTTGCTTATAGACAAAGGTTATGAGAGCTATATCGCTTACGGTAGAAAAGAAGGTCATAGCAAATCCAAATTGCTCGAAGTAGGTAATTTATTGGATACTTATTACCATGTTCTAACCACAAGGGTTCTTGAC
>JABDPH010000504.1 GCA_013042925.1 Eudoraea sp. | reverse complement strand
ACACTGGACATGTTGGAAAAGTTAAAAAAGAATGAAGATCACAAAATAGATGAAACCACCTATGTTCGAGCCCGGCTGTTTGATATGTTACTGGGAGATTGGGATCGACATCAGGATCAATGGCGATGGGCCATTTTTAAGGAAGATGGGTTAACTGTATATAAACCTGTTCCGAGAGACAGGGACCAGGCATTTTCAATTATGAATGATGGTTTTGCCCTGGGACTGGCCACTAAGCTTGCCGCCCCTACACGGGTTTTGAATTCATATGAAGAAGATATCAAAGATGTGCAATGGAGCAATTTAAACCCATATGTTCTGGATGTTGCTGTCATACAAGAATCAGACAAAGCAGTTTGGGACGAACAGGCGGCTTATGTAGCGTCGCATATTACAGATGAAGTAATAGATGCCGCATTTGAAAAGTTGCCTGATGAAGTGAAGGATAAAAATATGGAGGATATTAAGCGAAAGCTAAAGGGGAGGAGGGCTAATTTGAGAAAAATTTCCGATGCGTATTTTAAGGTCGTAAATAAATATGCCGTTGTACGAGGTACGGATAAGGATGATTGGTTCGAGATTGAAAGAATGCCCAATGGCCAAACCAAAGTTACAGGCTATAGAATAAAGAGTGGTGAAAAGGGTCCTGTGTTTCATGAAAAAATATATGAAACTGAAAGCACTAAGGAAATTTGGGTGTATGGCCTGGACGATGATGATTATTTTCATGTTGCCGGGGAAGGAGATCATCCTATAAAATTGCGCATGATTGGCGGTTCTAATAATGATATCTATGAGGTCTTAAATGGCAAAAAGGCCCATATCTATGATTTTAAAAGCAAACCCAATACGCTGGTAACCAAAAAGGGCAAAAAGCATATCAGGGATGATTATGAGAATAATAATTATAACTACAGGAAACCGAAGTATAATGTAAATGCAATACTCCCATTAATAGGAATAAACCCGGATGATGGTTTAAAGCTAGGCGTAATTGCAGGGCATACCAGATATGGATTTGAGAGAAACCCGTTTACGTCCACAAATAGGATAGCAGCTGCCTTATATACGTCTACAGGTGGATTCGATGTACGATATCAGGGAGAATTCGCTCATGTGGTGGGTAAATGGAATCTGGCCATCAATGGTGTGCTAACCAGCCCTAATTACAGCATAAACTTTTTTGGTTATGGGAATTCTACACCAAATCCGAACGTTGAAGATGAAGATAATTTTAATTTAAATTACAATCGTGTTAAACTGGGCACATTAGGTGGTTTTGTAGGATTGGCCTGGCATGGCGAGAATAATGGGGAATTTAGAATAGGGGTTAATTACAAAACCTATGAATTGGAAGAGACTCAGGGAAGGTATATAAATTTATTTTCCGACTTTATCCCTCAGGAAGAGAGAAATAATTTTTTGGGAGGCGAAGCCGTATATAGTTATACTAATAGTGATAATCCTGCATTTCCAACCCTGGGTATGGAAGCAGAATTTAGAACCGGAATTACCTCAAACCTTGACAATTCAAACACTTTTGGATATTTCATTCCAACGCTTGGTTTTGCGTATAAGATATCACCAAATGGTCAATTGGTTTTAGCTACCAAGTCTAAGGCCCATATTATTTTTGGAGATGATTTTGAGTTTTACCAGGCCGCAAGTATTGGCGGTAACGATGGCTTACGGGGCTATAGAAACGAGCGTTTTACAGGGAAATCCTCCTTTTATCAGACTTCGGATCTGCGCTTTAATTTTAAAAGATATAAAACAGGACTGGTACCGGTTGAAGTAGGCATTTTTGGAGGATTTGATGTAGGCAGAATCTGGGTAGATGATAGCCTGGTAGTAGATCCTTCCTTTAATCGAGATATCTGGAATACCTCCTATGGAGGCGGATTTTTTATTAACGGTACAGATTTGGTCACTGCAAACCTCGGGGTATTTGGTTCGGATGATGGGCTACGATTCTATTTTGGATTTATTTTGGGATTATAGTTTAATACTGATATGAATATATTAATAGTTCCATACCAAAAAGTGGTATATTTTTGTTAGCTTCATCGCCTTAAATAATCAATGTCAAATTTACTCCGATACTTATGAAAAAAAATCTTGCCATCCTTGCGTTATTTGCTTTCGCCTTTGTCTTTATAAACTGTGGTAGCGTAAAAGTTACAGACTCCTGGACTGGG
>JABDPH010000499.1 GCA_013042925.1 Eudoraea sp. | reverse complement strand
ATCCATACCATCTCTTCTTTAGAAGGGTCGCTTTTTAGTTGAGCAAATAATGTTAATGAGGCAGGAATAATTTTATCATTGTTTACCACATATTTATTGACTGCTTTAAAAAACTTATGATTCTCTTTTACCTTCTGTTTTACAATCGGGGCATCAGAATCTGTTAAATTTAATTCGCTATCAAGGCTATAGAGGTCACCTCCAGACAGGAAATGATTGCCTTTTACGAAATCCTGAATATTGCTATTATGCCTCATAAGAGGAACCTTCTTAGTTGAATCAAATACGCCTTTATGGATAAGTCCATTCCCAAGCCAGGCGACTTCTTTTGGTATTGTAACGTCATATCTGGATTCTAATAGCCCCAGTATTGATGGCACAACATCTAAATGCGAAGCCAAAGAACTTATCTTAGCTGGTTTTTTTAATAATGGGCTATATATAAGCAATGGAACCCTATATCTTCCCAAGTTATCTTCCATTGGCAGATCTGTAAGATTATGGCTGCCTGTAATTATAAAGATTGTATTAGCATAATCTGCATTTCTGGCATATGAAGAGAAAAAGGATTTTAATGCACTATCGGCATATAAAATACTGGCAAATACCTCTTTATTCTTTCTAACCAATTTTGAAGGCCTTGCCGCCATTTCTTCTTGAGACAGTATTTTGTCTACTTTGAGTAAATAAGCTTCTCTTTGAGGTATAAGAAATGGCTTTTTAGAACTTAGGGTAAAAAAGACATCTAACCTTGGCTTGTCGGAACTGAAGTGATCTTCTTGCCATTTTTTATAAAGCTCCTTATCCGGATACCCAAGAGATATTCCTGCAGCATCTTCTTCTTGTTTCAGATATTCACTTCCAAATCCTTTGTTATCCAGCAAAAAATCTACTCTTTCTTCATAAAGAAATTTGTCTAAATGATTTAGTGCACTGTTCCCACCGTAGTTAAAAGAGGTAGTATAGTTACTTTTTTTAAGGATTCCGTAGATCGTCTGTCTGGCAGGAGAATCGGATGAATTGGTAAAACCTTTTTCTCCAAATGGTAAAGAACCTAATATACATGGTAATGCGGCATAGCTTTCACCGGCATTACTCAAATAATTAGTCCAGTACAAGGATTCTTCCTGAAGCGAATCTAAAAAGGGAGTAAATCCCCTATAAATAGCTCTATTACCAACAAAATCTGAACCCAGGCCTTCTACGACAATAAAAACCAAATTGGGTTTTTCCTCCATTAAATTAAAATGAGGTAGGAGGCTTTTATCTGGAACATAGCTGTGCAATAAGGGGTATTCTTCTTCTCCTACATATTTATTGAAATCAAATACATCATCAGCGATACTATATGCTAAATACTGTAATTTGTTTTCATTTACCGGTTTCTTATCAGATGTTAAAGTGGCCAGAAACAGACTAAATAGGACTATTGTAAACGGATACATCCTGCTAATTGTGCCATAAATTTTTGCCGTTACTTTATAAAACAAGAAAAATAATCCTGCCATAGCAGGAATTAAAAGTAAAAGTGAGAATATCAAAGCAGTTACAGTTGTTCTGCTGTTATAAACTTCAAGTAAGCCCGCACCCAATATCTCGTAGTTACTGACGTAGAATTCTATTAATAAGCCTTCAATGATTAAAATAAAAAGGAATAGTACAGCTGTAACTTTTAATCCCAAACCAGCTTTCTTGCCTTCTATATAATTAAAAACAAAAGCAATGAAAAGCCCAATTAGAGCTGTAAAACCTATATGATGGACGATTAAAAGCAAAAGGCTTTTGGTGAATATCCCATCTATAACACCAGCAATATAAAGGCGGATATTTTGATAAAGCGATAAAACCACCAGACATAGGAAAAATGCCATAATAAGACGTATAAAGTCTCTTAAGGTCATTCTTCTATTATTGCCAGATGTTTTACTTACCTGCTGCATCTAATTATGTTTTAGCAAAACCTTTCCGTACCTGTGATCCCCAGCCGGCGTTTATTTTAAATAATTTCTTATAATTTCCTCTTATAGCCGACCAAACCACTATAGGGTGAAATATTACGGGTTCTATTATTGCACAAAACATAAGAATTAGTATATCTTTTGTCTTGGTATATTGATTATAGGAATACACATCCCAGAGAATGGCATAGAATGAGAACATTATGGAAAATGAATAAACGGTTAGGGTTATGGCCAGAAAAAAGTCGAGATTCAAAATCCCCATATAGTAAAATATGACTATTGAGAAAAATCCTATGAATTCCAGAATTGGAGCCAGCCATTCATAAAAAAACCAATATGGATAGCTAAGCATTCCCAGTCGACCAAACTTGGGGTTAAAAAACATATCCTTGTGGGTAAAAAGTGTTTCCAGGTTCCCGCGTGCCCATCGATCTCGTTGATTCACCAAATTTTTTATGCTTTCCGGAACTTCTGTCCAGCAAAGCGGATCCGGTATATATTCCACAGTATAGGGTA
>JABDPH010000494.1 GCA_013042925.1 Eudoraea sp. | reverse complement strand
ACTATCTTATTTGATACTGGTAAAGCAACTATCAAAGAACGTTCAGAAGAAGTATTGAAAAATATAGTAGCTATCCTTGAAGAGTACTCTTATGCGAGATTTAGCATAGATGGTCACACTGATAGTGTTGGTAGTGCTTCTTTAAACCAAAAGCTTTCTGAAGAAAGAGCTTATTCCGTAATGAATTACTTAATTGAGAACGGTATTGCCTCTAACAGATTAGAAGCTACAGGATATGGTGAAGACAGACCATTAGCAGATAATGGTACAGCTTCCGGTAGAAAAACAAATCGTCGAGTTGAAATTAACTTGATTAGAGAATAAGGTTTTAAACTTAATATAATAGAAAAAAGCTCCGCAAATGCGGGGCTTTTTTTATTTTTAGACATGCAGAGTTTTTTAAATCAGATTATTGAAGAATTGTGGAAAAAGAATACTTCATTTGATAATCTTGTTTTTATACTCCCCGGTAAACGTGCCGGAACTTTTCTCAAAAATGGTATCTCCAAAATAGTAGGTAAAACTATTTTTGCGCCGGAAATCTACAGTATAGAATCATTTATTGAAATGATTTCCGGACTTTCCTATGCAACCAGCACCCAACAATTATTTGACCTATATAATGCCTATTTATGTAACAGCAGTGACGAAAAGGAAAGCTTTAATTCCTTTTCCAAATGGGGGCAGGTTCTATTGCAGGATTTCAACGAAATTGATCGATATTTAGTCCCTCCCGATAGACTTTTTTCATACTTATCGGTAATACAGGAAATGAACCAATGGTATCTGAAACCCAACAAAACCAAATTAATAGAAGATTATCTCAGCTTTTGGAATAATCTTGAAGAATTACACGCTGTCTTTAATAATGGGCTTTTAGAAAATGGTCTGGGGCATCAGGGATTGGTTTATAGAGAAGCATGCAACAACTTATCAAATTACATTAATACAACTAAAAACAAAAAGCACATTTTCATTGGTTTTAATGCTTTGAACAAGGCAGAAGTTTACATAATTAAAGAATTCTTAAAAGAAAGTGAAGCAGATATTTATTGGGATATAGATACCTGTTTTCTTGAAGATAAAATACATGATGCGGGGTTTTTTATCCGTCAGTACATAAAGAAATGGAACTACTTTAAAATTCATCCAATAAAAGGCCTTAGTGCTAATTATGGCACACCAAAAAATATCCAAGTTGCCGGAGTGCCTAAAAAAATCTCCCAAGCAAAGTATGTTGGGGATTTAATTAAAAAACTATATAAGAAAGATCCGAATCAAATTAAGAATACTGCTGTTGTGCTTGGGGATGAAACACTACTAAACCCCATATTAAACTCCTTGCCTGTTGAAATAAATAAGGTAAATATCACTATGGGGTATCCCTTAGGTAAAACCTCTTTCGCCGGCATGTTTAATCAGCTCTTCGATCTTTATATTCAGCGAGATTCACGCGGTTGGTTTTATAAGACACTTATGTCATTTTTGGCACATCCTTATGTTCAGAAAATACTTTCCTCTGATGAGCTAAATGTAGTTGCCGAAATAAAAACGGAAATAAATAAGGGCAACTGGATTTATATAACTCCTGCCAAATTGAAATCGATCTTCCCTGAACATTCTGATGGATTAACACTCCTTTTTTCAGAAGAAAATTATGACACTTCACAATTCCTTGAGAAGGTAATTGCAATTATTGAACTGCTAAAAGTGAAATTTCAATTAGATGAAAACCATATAGAACTGGAGTATTTATATCACTTTTATTCCATATTCAATGAATTAAAATTACATTCTATACAATATTCATTTTTAAGGGATTTAAAAGATTTACAAAGTGTATTTAAGGATCTAATATCAACTGAAAAAGTAGATTTTAGGGGAGAACCTCTTGAAGGCCTTCAGATCATGGGGATGTTGGAAAGTAGAAACCTCGATTTTGAAACTGTAATAGTTACATCTGTAAATGAAGGGATCCTCCCTGCCGGTAAGACGAATAATTCATTTATACCCTTCGATGTAAAAAGAGAATTTGGTTTGCCCGCCTTTAAAGAGAAAGACGCGGTCTATACATACCATTTTTACAGATTGCTGCAACGCGCTAAAAACATCTACCTAATCTACAATACTGAGCCTGATGTTATAGAGGGGGGTGAGAAAAGTAGATTTATTACACAATTACTTACAGATGAAAATCATCGGGAAAATATAGATACAAAAATTGCGGTTCCTAAAATTAACGCTGTGCCCCATACCCCGGTTGTTATTGAAAAGGATGATGATATAATGAATAAAATAAGTGATGTTTTAACAAAAGGCCTTTCTCCATCATCACTTACTAATTATATTAAAAATCCAATAAATTTCTACAAACAAAAGATTTTAAAGTTAAGTGAAGTATTAGAAGTGGAAGAGACCATTGCTTCCAACACCTTCGGGACAGTTTTGCACAAGGCTATGGAAATTCTGTACAACCCATTCCTTGGTTGTGTTCTGACAGAAGCAAAATTAAAGGAACAACTACCTAAAATAAGAGCTGTTGTTAAAAGTGAACTTCTAAATATTTATGCGGAAGAGGATATTATGAGGGGTAAAAATCTCATCGCCTTCAATGTTATTGTAGCTTATATTAATAACTTTATTTCAAAGGAAATTCAGGATACTAAACATCATAGTATCAAAATAATAGCATTGGAAAGTGATCTATCAGTCAAAATTGATGTCCCGGGGATAGAGATTCCTGTAACTGTAAAGGGGACATTAGACAGAATTGATGAAAAAGATGGCATACTTAGAATACTTGACTATAAGACTGGAAACGTTATAAAATCTAATGTAGAAATAGTTTTGTGGGATGAAATCATTGAGAATTATGACCGCAGTAAAGCCTTTCAGTTACTGTGTTATTCCTTTATCTATCAAAGTATTAATCCAATTGATAAAATGAACGCCGGAATTATTTCCTTTAAGAAATTGAGTTCCGGGCCATTTTATTTTTCGACCAAAAATAGCAGAAATAGCTCAAAGAAGGATCTCACCATAACTAAAGAAACACTTGAACTATTTCAGGAACAACTAGTAAAATTAATTCAGGAAATTGCAGATCCGGCAATTCCGTTTGTTGCCAAAGAAGACTTATGATTATTTCTTATCCGGTCTGCTGGGCCTTACTTCTATTTTACTGGGCAATGTTCTGGGATGCATTTTTAGCAGATCGGTTACCAGCTCACCTATATCCTCAGGTTGTATTTTCCAGGCATCTTTGAGGGTTGGTTCGTTATTATTAAAATGTGTAGCTACTGATCCCGGCATAATAGTAGATACTTTAATATCATATTTTCGAAGGTCCAACATCGCTGCTTGAGTAAAACCAACAACACCAAACTTTGTAGCATTGTACCCGGCCGCCGTAGGAAAAAAATTAGTGCCGGCTAAACTTGCAATAGTTATATAATAACCTTTTGATTTTTTTAATGCTTCTACGGATGCTTTTAAAGTATGAAAAACACCGTTAAGATTAGTGTCAATCATTTGATACCAACTACTTTCAGATAATTCATCAATCGGAGCAAAATGTCCGAGCCCGGCATTGGCTACAACAACGTCGACCTTTCCCCATTTTTGTATAATTTGTGCTACAGCCTTGTGCTCATCCTCAAGTTTTGTGACATCACTCACAAGGGCCAATAAGTTTGGGCCGGCTCCTAATTGCCTTGCAGCGGCCTCCAAACTTGATTTGTTTCTGCCGCTTATGGC
>JABDPH010000489.1 GCA_013042925.1 Eudoraea sp. | reverse complement strand
TACCGATGATTCAATTAAAGGCAACCAAGTAAAAATTTTACCATTACTTCTTGGGTGATCCACACCTATTAACCATTTTTCTCCCGTTGCTTTAGTACCCCAGGTTGTAATATCGCCAGAGGCATTAATCATACCGGCAGGAACCTGTTTGGAGACTAATAATTCCTTGACCTTGTCAGCAGCATACCCCTTTCCTATTGCCCCAAATCCAATCTTCATCCCCTTTTCCTTTAAAAACACCGTATTTTCAACTTTATCAAGAGCTATCTTTTTATAGCCAACTTTGGAAACTGCGCTGCTTATTTGCTCCGGAGTTGGAAACGCAGACATGGAACCGTCAAATTTCCATACCCCGTCCATAGCCGCTATTGTAATATCAAAAGCACCATTTGTAATTTCAGAAATTTGAATAGAACGTTCAATTAATTTGAATAGCTCCAGGCTAACTTTGACGGGCTTTACGCCGGCATTTCGATTAATTTCTGAAGTTTCCGATGCGGGATCCCAGGAAGAAATCAGCCTTTCTATGCGCCTGACTTCTGCAATAGCCTCTTCCAGATTGATATATCCAATATCTTCATTATTAACCACTACAGTTAGGTCAAAAGAACTATCCATTAATTTTAAGGATCTCTTTACGGTGACATATTTTCCGGCCTGACCACAAACAGAAGTCATGGTAAGAATACCAAAAAATAGTACCACCAAACTTTTCACTTACTGAATTTTTTTTGGTTGTGAAAATATTGGGCGTACGGTTACAGAGTGCTTATCTTCAGAAAATAATGCACAAGAAAAAAGGAAAAGATTTAGGACAGTACTTTTCATGTAAATATCAATATGTGACTAATCGATAATTACTCAAAAACCCGAAGTATATTACCGTTTAGTTCCGTGTTAAAAATTTTTAACGGATTGCTTGTAATTGTGTTTAAAGGGGTGCCGTTTTGATCAAACACCGACCCATGGGTAGAGCAACGAAAAATTCCTCCATCATCATCGAAAAATCGTACCTGATCTGTTTGTTGATGACTGCATATCTGACTTGCGGCTATAAAATTCCCTTCAAGATTCTTAACCACAACTACGTTATTCTTTAAGATAAAGTCGCCATTATTCTGCAATCCTGCACCTTCCTGTGAGTTAAGATCTATAGTAAAGTCAACTCCGGTAGGCACCGGTATCATCTCTGAACCTCCATCATCACTTGAACAACCGTTAATACAAGGGAAGGTTAGCGCAAATGCTGCACCTGCTCCCAGGCTTCGTAAAAATTCCTTTCTCTCCATAACATTTATTTTTTTTATGTTCATGTAATTTCAACCAAGAAATCAGGCCGAAAACTGTTATAAAAAGAACGCTTTAAAAGAGTGATTCGTATACCTTAATAGATAAACGTGCCGTATTCGCTCTCAATTGTTAGTTTTTTGGTGGTACTAGACTCTACATAACCTACAATTTGGGCATCTACGTTAAATTCCTGAGAGATTGCTATCAGGTCCTTTGCAAGGCTTTCTTTTACATATATTTCCATGCGATGACCACAATTAAAGACCTGATACATTTCTTTCCAATCTGTACCTGATTGTTCCTGAATTAATTTAAATAATGGCGGTATTGTAAACATGTTATTTTTAACAATATGCAGGTCTTCAATGAAGTGAAGAATCTTGGTCTGAGCCCCGCCACTACAATGCACCATGCCATGAATGTCTTTGGAATCGTATTTTTGAAGAATTTTCTTAATAATCGGTGCATAGGTTCTGGTAGGAGACAACACAAGTTTCCCGGCATCCAGAGGTGAATCCGGAACAGCATCTGTAAGTTTAACATTTCCCGCATACACCAGTTCCTCAGGTACCTGGGAGTCATAGCTCTCCGGATACTTAGAACTCAAATATTTTGAAAAAACATCATGTCTTGCAGAAGTAAGACCATTGCTGCCCATCCCTCCATTATATTCAGGCTCATAAGTAGCCTGGCCATAAGACGCCAAACCAACAATTACATCTCCCGGAGAAATATTGGCATTATCGATGACATTAGCCCTTTTAAGCCTTGCTGTAACTGTAGAATCTACAATTATTGTGCGAACCAGATCCCCGACATCTGCGGTTTCACCACCTGTTGAATAAATAGTAATTCCATGATTTGCTAAACCTTCTATTAATTCCTCCGTGCCATTTATTATTGCCGAAATGACTTCACCCGGTATAAGATTTTTATTTCTCCCTATTGTTGAGGATAGCAGGATATTATCCGTAACTCCAACACATAAAAGATCATCCAGGTTCATGATCAAAGCATCCTGGGCAATACCTTTCCAAACAGACAAATCCCCTGTTTCTTTCCAATACATGTAAGCAAGCGACGATTTAGTCCCCGCACCATCTGCATGCATTACCAAACAGTATTTCTCATCCCTGGTGAGGTAATCTTCTACAATCTTGCAAAATGCATTTGGAAATAAGCCTTTGTCAATATTTTTGATGGCATTATGAACGTCTTCCTTGGAAGCAGAAACACCTCTTTGGTCATAACGTTTACTGGTAGAAGGATCCATGGAATTTGGTTTCCGCAAAAATAGGATAAACCATAAAAAAAGCCCACATAATGTGAGCTTTTAATTATTTGCCTATTTAATATACAATAGTTCCCTGTATTTTGTCAATGGCCAGGACTGATCATCTATAAGTTGTTCCAACTTGTCGCAATGATATCTTATTTTATCAAAATAGGGCCTAACGTTATCACAGTAAGCGAAAGCTTTCTTATTGAGATCCTTTAAATTATTGGCAACCTTTCTTGCATTGGTCATATCATCTGTATTCTTTTTTATTTCTACCATATGCTCCCCAATCTGTTCAATTAGAGTTAGATGGCCCTCAGACAACTTTTTATGAGCTGCTCCATAAATCTCTTTTAGGCCCAGAACATTCTTAACTATTTTATTTTGGTACTCGATTGCCGAAGGAATGATGTAGCTATATACTAAATCATTAAAGACCCTTCCTTCAATTTGGGTTTGTAAAATATAGGTCTCTAGTTCAACCTCATGCCTTGCTTCTACTTCAGTGGTATTCATTACGTCCAATCCTTTAAAAAGCTCCAAACTCTCTTTGGATTTAAGTACACGGACTGCTGA
>JABDPH010000231.1 GCA_013042925.1 Eudoraea sp. | reverse complement strand
ACGCCATGATCGCCGGTTTACCCCCTGTTTATGGCTTGTATGCCTCCTTAATGCCGCTGTTAGTATATGCGTTTTTTGGAACTTCAAGATCGCTTGCAGTTGGACCGGTAGCCATGGATTCTTTACTTGTTGCCATAGGTTTGGGTACCCTGGCAATCGTAGGATTGGAAAATTATATTGCTTTGGCAATCTTGCTTGCTTTTATGGTTGGAGCCATACAGTTTGTTTTAGGTATTTTTCGGATGGGCTACTTGGTTACTTTTCTAGCCAAACCGGTTATCAGCGGATTTACTTCGGCTGCGGCAATGATTATTATTTTTAGTCAGTTAAAACATTTACTTGGTGTGGAAATGGAAGGGAGCAATCAGTTTCACAGAATTTTTTTGAATGCCATTGAGACAATTCCGGAAACAAATTTCTATGATTTCATCATAGGACTTTCTGGGATTTTTCTACTCATTGGTTTTAAAAAATGGAATAGACATATCCCTGCCATTCTTATTATCGTAGTTCTGGGAATACTGGCAGTATATTTTTTCGAAATGGAATCGCTGGGTATTGAGATCGTAGGAACAATTCCAAAAGGATTGCCCGGGTTTGCTTTACCTACCTTTAGCCTGGATGCTATAATGCGGTTATGGCCAATTGCCTTGACACTTGCGCTGATAGGATATCTTGAAGCTATTTCAATAGGCAAGAGTATTGAAGCGAAGAATGAAGAAGATCAGATAAATGCCAATCAGGAGTTAGTTGCTTTAGGCTCAGCAAATATGTTGGGTTCCTTTTTTCAGGCTTATCCTGTTGCGGCAAGTTTTTCAAGATCAGCTATCGATTATGAATCGGGATCAAAAAGTACACTTTCCGGGATTTTTACTGTTATTTTGGTCATAATAACGCTTGTCTTTCTTACCCCTCTTTTTTATTATTTGCCAAAAGCTATCCTGGCCAGTATTATTATGGTATCAGTTTTTGGTCTAATTGATTTGGCATATGCAAAACGTTTGTGGACCTATAGAAAAGATGAATTCATTGTCCTGGTATTTACATTTTTGTTAACCCTTTTTATTGGCATTACTCAAGGAATCCTTACTGGTGTCCTGCTCTCTCTTTTATTGATGGTTTACAGAACTTCAAAACCTCATTTCGCGGTTATAGCGAAATTAAAAGATTCAGAATATTATAAAAATATTACGCGTTTTGGAGATGAAGTCATTATGAGGGATGATCTGCTCATTGTGCGTTTCGATTCACAATTATACTTTGGGAATTCGGATTATTTCAAAAATCAGCTCTATAAGTATATGGACAAAAAGGGCGATAATTTAAAAGGAGTAATATTAAATGCCGAAGCAATTAATTATATAGATTCCACAGCCACAAGAATGCTTACTAAGGTCATTAAGAAAATAAGGCAGGATGGCGTTCAGTTCTATATTGCAGGAGCCATAGGCCCAACAAGAGATATCATTTTCAGGAGTGGTATAAGCGACGTATTGCCCAAAGAATTCCTGTTTGTAAAAATAAAGGAGGCCGTGGCCCATTTTGATAATCCGGAAAATGTATCTGCAACACATGAAAGAGTAGCCTATCAGCGGAATAAGAAGGGTAACTAATGTTGCTCTTTTTAATTCAGGAAGCAGTATTTTTGAAAAAAATTTAGATAAAAGAAATGATCATTGAACAGATTTATACCGGTTGTCTTGCTCAGGGAGCTTATTACATTGAAAGCAAGGGTGAAGTTGCTATTATTGATCCACTGCGCGAAGTAATTCCCTACATAGAAAGGGCAAAAAAAAACAAGGCTGAAATAAAATATATTTTTGAAACACATTTTCATGCCGACTTTGTGAGTGGGCACGTTACTTTAGCCAAGGAAACAGGGGCACCTATTGTTTATGGTCCAAATGCCAATCCTTCTTTTGAGGCAATCATAGCTAAAGACGGTCAGGAATTTCAGCTTGGGGATATAACAATTAAGGCGCTGCACACCCCGGGCCACACTATGGAAAGCACCACATATTTATTAAAGGATGAAACAGGGAAAGACCATGCGATTTTTTCAGGAGACACTTTGTTTTTAGGTGACGTGGGAAGACCGGATCTGGCCCAGAAAGCGGCAGATATGACTAAAGAAGATCTGGCCGGACTTCTTTATGATAGTTTAAGAAATAAAATTATGCCTTTGGCAGATGATGTTATTGTTTACCCCGCACACGGAGCCGGTTCAGCTTGCGGCAAAAACATGATGAAAGAAACGGTGGATACTTTGGGGAACCAGAAGCAGATGAATTATGCGTTAAGGGCAAATATGACAAGGGAAGAATTCATAAATGAAGTTACCGATGGCCTGCTTCCACCACCTAAGTATTTTCCTCTGAATGTAAAAATGAATAAGGAGGGATATGAAGATATCGATGATGTATTAAAACGCGGAATGGCGTCTCTTTCGCCAGATGCCTTTGAATTAGCGGCTAATGAAACAAGTGCACTTGTGCTGGATGTTCGTCATCAGGATGAATTTGTTAAAGGCCATATC
>JABDPH010000478.1 GCA_013042925.1 Eudoraea sp. | reverse complement strand
GCTGTTATCTGAGGATATATATAAAAATTACTGTCACTTTGTTCTGTGTCTAATCCATAAACCAGTGTAACCCCAAAATTTAAGGTATATCTATCACCGGATAAGACCAAATTAGGATTTGCGCCTATTTGCATCTGCCCGTAATCTATCCCTAACAGGTTCGTTGAGCTATTAATACTGGCATTGTTAAAACTCCCCCCTACATAGTCAAAAAGCACATTTAAGGTCACTATTTCGGAAGAAACCGGAAATTGAAATTTTGGCTTCAGCAAGAATCTATTCTCACCGGAATCAACAGCATCCCAAAACCTTCTGTATAATACTTCCCCTCCTGAAAAAAAAGATTCTTCCATCTGGAGCTGAGCACCGGCTTCAAGGCCAAAATAATTTTGTCTTTCATCAATTGTACTAATTGTAGCTTCATCGAAGATGCCTTCAGGAAGCCCATACCAATTGTATTTCTGATGTTGAAATCCAATATCAGCGCGCCAATTCAAATCCCGCCCTTTTTGGCTATATGAAGCATTCAATTTTGTATTGTAAAAATCGGTGTCCAGCAATACATCTTCCAGGTCTGCTCTTGAGGAGCGATGATTAAGTCCAAAATCCACTCTTTTATTACCCCTGTCTATTTCCCGGCTTGTATAAAAGTCCGCGAGGGCATTACTGAAATTCCCTAGACTAAGAGAAGCATAGGAATTATATAATTTTTCCGGTTTGGCCTTTTGCACAGCAGATGCCTTACCCTTGGACGGAGTAAAAGTTGATGCTACAGGTATGGAGAAAATACTGTAATTAATTTTCTTCTTTTGAAGAACGATAGAATCATTTAGGTTTGGAATTGATTTAACCTTGAAGGCATCTGAAACTGTTGGTGAATACGGCCTTACCACGGTAACTGTTTCCGTGCCAATGTCTTTTTCGTCTTGTGCCGATAAGAATTGTACCAGACTAATTAAAGCGATTATCGTTATTTTTAGTTCCCTTTGCATATGGTGTTCTTAACTAATTAATTTCCCTCCGGAACAATGGATGAATTTCTTTGTGCTTCTTTCGATTTTATTATGGCCAATTCCCCCTTGGCGTCAGCCACGATCTGATCATAATCACCAAAATTTGCAATTACACTTTCCAAAATATAGGTTGCCTGATAGGCGTCATCAAGGGCATAGTAATTCTTTGCCATAATAATCAGACCCTTACCCCCCCATTCTTTATAGGCGGCATAATCTCTTGCCAATTTTTGGACTGAATTATTTGATTGCTCAAAAGAACCGGCTTCTTGCTTAAAGTAAGCGTCATAGTATAAAGCCTCTGCGGCTAATCCTCCACTGGCAATTTTCAAAACTTCGGCATAAGCCATCTCTGCTCTTTCTTCATTTCCGGTAGCTATAGCCGATCTTGCAATCATGATTTGTGCATCACTTTTAATTCTATCGTCTATATTTTCTGTTTCTAATACTTTCTCGGCATAAGCTATAGTCTGGTCATAATTCTTTTGCTCGTAATACCCTTTCATAAGATTTGATTGGGCAAATGTTCTGTTCTGTGGAATATCCGCAATTGATTCTAATCGCTGAAGGAATGGAAGCGCAGAGGTATAGTTCTTATTACCAATATAAATCTCACATACCCTGGTAAGTGCCTGTTCTGAATATTCACTGGCGCCACTGTCTGCAACAAAAGTGTAAGCCGGAAGTGCTTTATCTTTATCTCCCTTCGCAAAATATAACTGGGCAAGCTTAAAATTGGCATTTATAGCATGCAAGCCGTTTGGGAAATCTCTGATATAGTTCTCATATCCCTTAATTGCCGCTTCTTTCTTGCCCTGGAGGTTTTGTTTTTCGGCGGATTCATAACTGGCATTATCCAGTTCGGTGTCAGACACCTCAACAAAATCCAATCCTTCTACCCATCGGGCAAACTCACTAACCTGACCGGTATCTACATAAATTAGTTTAGCTGTAGCTACCGCCTGAATTGCTTCCTGTGAGTTGGGGTAATCGCGTACTACTGTTTTAAACTTGCTTAAAGCCAATTCATTTTTGTTGGAATTATAAAACACAAGTCCTTGTCTTAGCAATGCCCGGGGTACCAAAGTACTTCCGGGATAATCTTTAATTAGGCGGTTATAAGTTTCCAATCCGATTGCCTCCTGGTTTTCTTTAATATAGGAATTGCCCAATTCAAATAAGGCATCATC
>JABDPH010000474.1 GCA_013042925.1 Eudoraea sp. | reverse complement strand
AATTATAATAGTTCAATTTAATTTGTACATTTGATCTGCAATGGAAAACTGCACCAACATATCTTTACCATCCTGGAATTCTATTCCCGTACGCTCCTTTGTACGTCCACGCCCGTAAGGGTGTATTTCTTTCTTGGAAATAGGTGAGTCCATTTCCGCATAATCAAAACAAATATTTTTTATCATTTTAAAAAAGCTAGCAATGGAAATATTAATTGCTAACGAATCGCACTTTAAATACGCTAAAATAATTAGTGACACTATTACCGAATCGGCTAGTGTTAGGGGAACAGGAATTGCACAAAGAACTCCAGAGTACATCATTAAAAGACTGGAACATGGGAATGCCGTCATTGCTCTGGATGGCGACAAATTTGCCGGATTCTGTTATATAGAAGTGTGGGGACACAAAAAGTTTGTTGCAAATTCCGGTCTTATAGTTCATCCGGATTACAGAAATCAAGGCCTGGCAAAAAAAATTAAAAAAGCAATTTTTGAACTTTCCTTGAAAAAATTCCCTGAAGCTAAAATTTTTGGTATTACAACTGGTCTTGCAGTGATGAAAATGAATTACGAACTGGGGTATAAACCCGTTACATTTTCAGAATTAACCGATGATCCCGCTTTTTGGAAAGGATGTCAAACATGTAAAAATTTTGATGTACTTACCAGGACAGAACATAAAATGTGTTTATGTACGGGTATGTTATATGATCCCGCATTGGCTGCTGCAAAGAAAGAAAAGCTTAACGTTAAGGCTTTTAAAAGGCTTAAAAGAATAAAGCAGCAATTATTTCTTAAAAGAAAGAACAAATGAAAAAATTAGTTTTGGCATATAGCGGTGGACTTGATACTTCATATTGCGCTAAATATTTATCCAAGGAAGAAGGCTTTGAAGTACATGCCGTAAGTGTCAATACCGGCGGGTTTTCCCCGGAAGAAATTAAGATCATTGAGGAAAAGGCAATTCAGTTAGGTGCATCTACCTACACTTCTATAGATGCTCTGGAACATTTTTATGAAAAGGTAGTAAAGTACTTGATTTTTGGAAACGTATTAAGAAATAATACTTATCCCTTATCTGTAAGTGCAGAAAGAATAGTACAGGCCATCGAAATTGTTAACCATGCAAAAAATATGGGCGCCGAGTATATCGCTCATGGAAGTACCGGCGCAGGAAATGACCAGGTGAGGTTTGATATGATTTTCCAAATTCTAGCGCCTAATATCAAAATTATTACGCCAATAAGAGATAAAAGTTTGTCGAGGGAAGCCGAGATTAAGTACCTTCAGGAGAACGGTATTAAGTATTCCTGGGAAAAGGCTAAATATTCGATAAATAAAGGCTTATGGGGTACTTCAGTTGGTGGCGATGAAACACTTACTTCGCATTTACCTTTACCGGAGTCTGCATATCCTTCTCAATTGGTTGCTACAGAACCAAAAGATATTAAGCTTGGCTTTTTTAAAGGAGAACTGGTTTCCATTAATGGTGAAAAAGGAAGTCCGATTGAGAATATTATTAAACTGGATTCCTTAGCCTCAGCATATGCCATAGGAAGAGATATTCACGTAGGTGATACCATCATAGGCATAAAGGGTAGAGTAGGGTTTGAAGCTGCAGCTTCAGTGATCATTATTAAAGCTCATCATTTACTGGAAAAACACACCCTTAGCAAATGGCAGCAATTCCAAAAAGAACAATTGGGTAATTTTTACGGAATGCTCTTACATGAAGGAAATTATTTGGATGAGGTAATGAGAAACATCGAAGTCTTTTTAACTGATACACAAAGAAATGTATCAGGAGAGGTGTCAGTAAGTTTACACCCCTACCGATTTGGATTGAACGGCATAAAGTCTGAGAATGATTTAATGAATGCCTCATTTGGTAATTATGGAGAAACAAATAAAGCCTGGACAGCAGATGATGCTAAAGGGTTCATTAAAATTTTATCCAATCCGGGAAAAATAGCTAATCCAATAATTAAAAATCATGATTAAAGCAGGTATTATTGGAGGGTCCGGATATACCGGTGGTGAGCTTATCAGGCTTTTGATAAATCACCCCAAAGTAACCATTGACTTTGCTTATAGCAGGACTAAGGCAGGAAAAAAAATTAGTGTAGCGCATGCAGATTTATTAGGCACCTTAGATTTGGCTTTTACAGATTCCATCAATTCGGAAGTAGATATTCTTTTCCTATGCCTGGGTCATGGAAATTCCAAGAGTTTTTTAAACAAGTATGCTTTTTCATCCAAAACAAGGATTGTTGATTTAAGCAATGATTTCAGGTTAAAGCAAGACGCCACTTTCGTCGGAAAAGATTTTGTGTATGGCCTTCCCGAATTAAATAGAACCGCAATTCGCAATGCACAATATATTGCTAATCCGGGTTGTTTTGCGACCTGTATTCAGTTAGCTTTACTTCCTTTGGCCGGTGCCAAATTGTTGAATTCAGAAGTCCACGTCAATGCGGTTACCGGAAGTACAGGTGCGGGAATTATGCCATCTGCAACCACACATTTTAGCTGGAGAAATAACAACGCATCCTCGTATAAAGCATTTACACACCAACATCTTGGAGAAATAAATGAAAGTCTCCAATCGCTGCAAGAAGGCATTGGAGAACTCTATTTTATTCCCAACAGGGGTAACTTTTCCCGTGGTATACTGAGTACAGCATATACAAAGTTTGCTGGTAGTGTGGAAGAAGCTTCTGATTTATATCATAAATTCTATAAAAATGAAGTTTTCACACAGATCTCAGAAGAACCTGTTCACCTTAAGCAAGTGGTAAATACTAATAATTGCCATATCCACCTGCATAAGCACAAAGATGTTCTGCTGATAACATCTGTAATCGACAACCTGCTTAAAGGAGCATCCGGACAGGCTATTCAGAACATGAATTTAATGTTTGGGTTTGATGAAAACCAGGGTTTGAATTTAAAAGCGACAGTTTATTAAAAAGAGTGCAAAATAGAAACTAAGATCTTAAAAAAGTAAATATGAAAATAGCCATTATTGGAGCAGGAAATTTAGGCTTATCCATTGCGAAAGGAATTTTACATAGCAATGGAGCTACCACCATGTATCTGACCAAAAGACATGTAGATAGTATTAAGAACTATGAAAAATATGGAAATGTAACCGTAAGTTCAGATAATAGAAAAGCGGTCCAGAAATCTGATATTTTAATTTTTGCCGTGCAGCCACGAGATTTTGCAATGATTTTGGAAGAAGTTAAGGATCTTCTCACGGACAAACATGTAATAATCTCAACGATAACTGGTTTTAGCATAGAAAAAATGGAAACTATTCTGGGAAAAGAAAAGCATATTATCCGCAGTATGCCTAATACGGCTATTTCCGTTGGTAAATCTATGACTTGTGTCTGCTCTAATGAGGCCGGCAATAAACGTATAGATCTGGCAAAAGCCATATTTAACAGAATGGGTTATTCCTTAGAAATACCTGAAAACCAAATGCAGGCAGCAACGGTAATATGTGCAAGTGGTATAGCCTTTTGGATGAGACTTATTAGAGCAACAACACAGGGTGCTATTCAATTAGGTTTCGATGCAAAAGAAGCACAGGAACTTGCAATGTATACCTGTAATGGGGCGGCGGGATTACTAATAGAATCAGGGCATCATCCGGAAGAAGAAATTGATAAGGTAACCACTCCAATGGGTTGTACTATTCAAGGATTAAACGAAATGGAGCATCAGGGTTTAAGCTCCTCTCTTATCAGAGGAATAGTGGCATCCTTTGAAAAAATAAATGATTTTAAAATAAATAATAATTAGGTATTGAGATTAATTCCTTATCAACCTTTTCTAAAAAGTAACTAATGGAACTATTTGATGTGTATCCACTATACGATGTAACTCCGGTTACTGCTAAGGGTATTGTTATAACTGATGATAAGGGAGATAAATATCTCGATTTTTATGGCGGACATGCGGTCATCTCTATTGGGCATTCCCACCCACATTACATTGAATGCATTAAAGATCAATTAGATCAAATAGGCTTTTATAGTAACTCGGTTAAAAATCCATTACAAAAAAGATTGGCAGCCAAATTGGGCCAGGTATCAAATTGCAGGGATTATAATTTATTCTTGTGCAATTCGGGCGCGGAGGCCAATGAGAATGCCTTAAAATTAGCCTCTTTTCACACTAATAAATCTCGGGTAATTGCATTTACCAATAGTTTTCATGGCAGAACATCTGCTGCAGTTGCGGCGACTGATAATGAAAAAATAAACGCTCCTATAAATAAACAACAAAAGGTTACTTTTTTACCGTTTGAAGATCTTAAAGCCTTTGAAGCCGAAATTAAAAAGGGAGATGTTTGTGCTGTTATTCTGGAAGCTATTCAGGGGGTTGGTGGTCTGGATGAGCCATCGGCTAAGTTCTATAAGGAAATTACCGCACTATGCAAAAAGTATAGTGTAGTTCTTATTGCCGATGAGGTACAATCTGGATTTGGCCGCAGTGGTTCTTTTTTTGCGTTTCAGCATCATGGCATTGAACCGGATATAATTACTATAGCGAAAGGCATGGGGAATGGCTTCCCGGTTGGTGGAGTATTAATTCATAATAGTATTCAGGCATCCTATGGCATGCTCGGGACTACTTTTGGTGGAAATCATCTTGCATGCACAGCGGTTTTGGCTGTTTTGGAGGTTCTGGAAAAAGAAAAGCTAATTGAAAATGCCAAAAAACTTGGCAAATATTTCAAAGAAAAAGCCAGAGAAATATCACAGGTTAAGGAAATAAAAGGCAAGGGATTAATGCTTGGTTTGAAGTTTGACTTTGAGGTTGCAGATTTACGAAAACGACTAATACACAACCAACACCTTTTTACAGGAGGTGCAAAAGACAAACATGTTCTGAGGATTCTTCCGGCGCTAAATATTGGTGAAAAGGACATGGATCTATTTTTTGAAGCCTTAAAAAAAGAATTGCAATGAAGCATTATCTTTCAGTAAATGACATTGATTCAGTTAATGAGTGGGTTGAAGATGCCTTAATTCTTAAGAAAAAACCATTGGCCTATAAGAAGCTTGGAAAGCAAAAGACCATTGGGTTGTTATTCTTTAATAATAGCTTAAGAACACGACTCAGCACGCAAAAGGCTGCAATGAACCTGGGGATGAAATTCATGACAATGAATTTTGGCAAAGACGGATGGGCTCTGGAGTTTGAAGACGGAACTATTATGGATAAAGGCAGTGCCGAACATATAAAGGAAGCAGCACAGGTAGTCTCGCAATATTGTGATATCCTTGGAATTCGTGCTTTTGCTTCATTGGAAAACCAGGAGGAGGATGAATCTGAAATGATTATAAACTCATTCAGGAAATACGCAAGCATACCCGTATTAAATATGGAGAGTTCACTAAGTCATCCACTGCAAGCGTTGGCCGATATATTAACCATTGAAGAATACAAAAAGAAAACAAACCCTAAAATTGTATTGTCCTGGGCTCCACATCCCAGAGCTCTTCCTCATGCTGTTGCAAATTCCTTTGTAAAAGCTATGCAATTAAAGCATGCGGATTTTGTAATCACGCATCCTGAGGGATATGAACTTGATCCAAAAATCACCAATGGTTCCCAAATTGAATACGATCAGGAAAAAGCACTGAAAAATGCGGATTTTGTGTATGTTAAGAATTGGAGTAATTATAAAGATTATGGTAGAGTAATTAACCAGGACAAAAATTGGATGATGACTCAAAAAAAACTGGGAGATGCCAAATTTATGCATTGCCTGCCCGTAAGACGTAACATAGTTGTAGAAGATGCGGTACTGGACGGGAATCAGTCTTTGGTTATTGCCCAGGCTAATAACAGAACCTTTGCAGCACAAATTGTTTTAAAAAAAATGTTAGAATCACTATTATAATTAGACTTTTGCCCTATATGCGGCATCATTAAGAAGCTATGAAACAAAAACTTTCAATAATAAAAATTGGAGGAAATATAATTGAAGATCAAGAATTCTTATCTCAATTTCTGAAACTATTTGCCCAACTGGAAGGCTATAAAATTTTAGTTCACGGAGGCGGAAAACGAGCTACAGAATTTGGCAAAAGACTTGGAATAGAATCCAAAATGGTAGATGGAAGAAGAATTACAGATGCCAAAAGTCTCGAACTTGTTGTTATGATCTATGCCGGCTTAGTTAACAAAAATATAGTAGCTGAGCTTCAGTCAAATAATTCTAATGCGATCGGATTAAGCGGGGCAGATGCAAATACAGTTATTGCGGTAAAGAGACCGGTTAACCCCCTGGACTTTGGCCTTGTTGGAGACATCGTTGATGTTAATACCAATTCAATATCTAAACTATTAAGCGCTGAATTCGTTCCTGTTTTTTGTGCTTTGACCCATGATAGAAATGGGCAGTTATTCAATACAAATGCAGATACAATTGCCTCGGAAGTAGCCATAGCTATGAGTCAGGCATATGATACAACATTATATTATTGTTTCGAGAAAAAAGGAGTGCTTCGCTCTATGGCAGATGAAGATTCCGTTATACGGAAAATTGACCAAAAAAGTTATGAGAAGCTAAAGCAGGAAAAAATTGTTGCCGATGGAATGCTTCCAAAATTGGATAACTGTTTTCATGCACTAAACAAAAATGTTCATCAGGTCTGTATTGGAGACATCTCTATGTTTGAGCCCGAAGCCCAATTATTTACTACAATCACCTTATGATAACAGAACAGAAATTACTGATTGAAAAAGCAATTGAACTACTTCAAAAGTTAATTGCCACACCCTCTTTTTCTTCAGAAGAAGATATGTCAGCACAACATCTTGAATCTTGGTTTCAAGAATTTGATATTCCTTATAAGAGAGTTAACAATAACGTATATGCCTTCAATAAATACTTCGATAAGGACAAACCTACTTTACTGCTAAATTCACATCACGATACTGTACAACCCAACGAAGCATATTCCAGAGACCCTTTTGAACCTCATATTGTTGATGGTAAACTTTTTGGTCTTGGAAGTAATGATGCCGGGGGATGTCTGGTTTCACTAATTGCGACTTTTACCTTTTTTTATGAATCGAAGAATTTAAATCACAATATAATAATTGCGGCTACAGCAGAAGAAGAAAGTTCTGGAAACAACGGTCTAAATAGCCTTTTAACCATCCTTCCAGAAATTGATGTTGCAATCGTTGGCGAACCAACACTGATGAACCTGGCCATCGCAGAAAAAGGCCTTGTTGTTTTCGATGCAACAGTTCATGGTACTCCTTCTCATGCCGCGCATCCAAATAACAACAATGCCATTTATAATACGATGGATGTGTTGGAATGGTTTAAGAATTATAAATTTCCGAAAATATCAGAAGTATTAGGCGGAGTAAAATTAACTGTTACTCAAATTAATGCTGGTAGCCAGCATAATGTCGTTCCCGCAAAAGTAAATTTAGTTATTGATGTCCGTGTTAATGACAGGTACAATAATAAAGAAATTGCAGAAATATTGACAAATGCAGCCCCGTGTGAACTAAAGCCAAGGTCATTGAGGTTAAATTCTTCATCTATAGAGAAGAATCATCCTTTGGTAATTTCCGGGATTGCACTGGGAAGAAGCACATACGGATCCCCTACCCTTTCTGATCAAGCTGCGCTGAGCTGTCCTTCATTAAAATTAGGTCCGGGAGACAGTACACGCTCACATTCTGCCGATGAGTTTATCTTTATTAAGGAGATTGAAGAAGCAATTGATCTTTATATTAAGATTCTCAATGGATTTTTAAAAAAATAAAATAGCAGTTTTGCACGGGAATAACCACTAAAAACAAGAGTAATGAAACTTTGGGACAAAGGATACAGCACAGACAAGAAAATAGATCAATTTACAGTGGGTAATGACAGGGAGCTGGATATGGTGTTGGCCAAATACGATATAGAAGCTTCCATAGCGCATGCTAAAATGCTGGGTAAAATTGAATTATTGACAAGTGAGGAAACTGATGCACTGGTCGGAGAATTACAAAATATAGCCCTTAGCATCAAGGAAGGAAACTTTATCATTGAAGATTCATTTGAGGATGTCCATTCTAAAATAGAATTTATCCTCACTGAAAGACTGGGCGATACCGGAAAAAAGATTCATACTGCCCGTTCCAGAAATGATCAGGTTTTGGTGGCCATGCAATTATATCTAAAGGATGAATTATCTGAGATAAAAAACCTTACAAAGGAACTATTTAATTTGCTGCTGGAACTTGCAGAAAAACATAAAGAAAATCTTTTACCTGGTTATACGCACTTGCAGATTGCAATGCCTTCTTCATTTGGGTTGTGGTTCTCAGCCTATGCGGAAAGTTTGGTAGATGATCTCTACTTCATTGATGCAGCGCACAAGATCGCGGATCAAAATCCCCTTGGAAGTGCAGCCGGATATGGAAGTTCTTTTCCTATAGATCGTTCCTATACAACTTCGGAAATGGGTTTCGCGGATTTGAAATATAATGTAATAGCCGCCCAAATGGGCCGGGGAAAAGTGGAGAAAGCGGCGGCATATGGAATTTCCGGAATTGCCGGTACGCTATCAAAACTCGCAATGGATATTTGTCTTTATATGAGTCAGAATTTCAACTTTATATCTTTTCCCGATTCATTAACAACAGGCAGCAGTATTATGCCACATAAAAAAAATCCTGATGTCTTTGAGCTTATCAGAGCAAAATGCAACAGCCTGCAAGCCATCCCCGGCCAGATAACATTAATCACAAGCAATTTACCCAGCGGGTATCACAGGGATCTGCAAATGGTAAAGGGACTTATAATTCCCGCTATTCAAGAAATAAAATCTTGTTTGGAAATGATGACTTTCAGTTTAAAAGATGTTAAAGTGAATGCCAATATTCTGAATGATCCTAAGTACGATTATCTTTTTAGTGTAGATACATTAAATCATATTGTACTTAACGGAATACCCTTCCGCGAAGCCTATAAACAAATAGGCTCGGAAATTGAATCCGGAAATTTTAAGCCTGAAAAGCAATTAAACCATACTCATGAAGGGAGCATTGGTAATTTATGCCTTGACAAGATAAGGGCCAAAATGAAATCATAAATTTCATATACTTTTTTATTAATTGATGTCAGAAAATACCTTAAACAATAAATATTTTTATCTTTAAGGTAGACGCTATTGCAGATACCAAATTAATAATGTTTTGTCTCGTTTATAGATCCGCTGCGCAACCAACTTTTAAGCAAGTTGATGTAAAAGAAATGCTCGAAAAAGCAAGGCTTAGTAATGCGCGTAATAGTATTACAGGTTGTTTGCTCTATTATGAAGGAGAGTTTATTCAGTATCTCGAAGGTAATCAGATAAAGGTTCTAAACCTCTTCGATAAGATCAAAGCAGATAAACGGCATAAGGATGTTACTATTTTAGCTTATGGTGCAACAGATTCCCGTGAATTTAAGGATTGGGAAATGGCCTATGAAGACTTCTTTGGTGATAATGACCAAATTAATTATTTCAGATTATTACTCGATTCATATAACAAGAGAGAAGATTCCTCCATTCACCCAAACCCGTCTTTTAATGCATTTTGGCTTGCTGTCAGGAAAAATCTTGGAAAACCTTTAGAGTCACAGCCCTAAATTATTGGTTCATCCCTAAATTTATAACCTCTTGTTTGGTTAGATGCCTCCAATGCCCGCGGGGAAGATCTTTTTTAGTTAGTCCTGCAAATATTACCCTGTCCAGTTTTTTTACTTCATACCCCAGATGTTCAAAGATACGCCTTACAATCCTGTTTCTGCCGCTGTGTATTTCTATACCTACCTCGCGTTTTGGAGAATTGTTTATATAACTTATTTCGTCAACCTTAATCTGACCATCATCTAAGGTAAGCCCTGCTTGAATTTTCTTTAAATCTTCAGCGCTAAGGTTTTTGTTCAATTCAACATGATAAATCTTTCGTATACCATGTTTAGGGTGAGTAAGTTTTTTTGCCAGATCCCCGTCATTGGTAAAAAGCAAGAGACCAGTGGTGTTCCTGTCCAGTCTTCCGACCGGCACTAATCTGGATTTCGAAGCTTTGGAAATTAATTCCATTACTGTTCTTCGCCCTCTTTCATCACTTGTAGTAGTGATAAAATTCTTGGGCTTGTTCAACAGTACATATTCCTTTTTTTGCGGATTGAGTACGCGTCCGTCAAACTTAACAATATCAGTAAGTTTAACTTTGTGACCCATTTCAGTAATGGTCTTTCCATTAACGGTAACGTTCCCTGCTTCTATGTAGGTGTCGGCTTCCCGCCTGGAGCAAACCCCGGCATTCGCTACATAACGATTGAGTCTTATTAAATCGGGGTCTGAAGAAACGCGACTAGCAGTTTTGGCACTTGTTTGAGCACCTCCTTTTGAGAAGGATTTTTTTGCATACCCTCTACTTTTCCCCGGGGAATTTCTTTTATCCTTATTTGATTGCGGTCTGCGCATTTTCTATATTTTGAGCAAAGGTAATGAAGGCAATTGGATGTAGCTTATGTTAAAAGTCAATATATCTGAAAGTTAATCCTTAACTTCAATTGTTGACTGCCTTTGCCTGTTTACCACCAACCTGGTGACATCTGGCCTTGAGTAGTGCCCGGCAGGATCAAAATTCTGTCGTTCTTCATATACAGCATTAAAATCTATTGTTTGAAAAATTACTTCTTCCTTCCCAACAACAGGTTCCAGGATCCATTCTCCGTCCGGACCTGCTATGCATGATCCCCCATTGGCCAGGGTTTCAGGTGTCTTTTTCAATAAATGCTCTATATGCGGCAAATTATCCGGGAAATCCCTTTTATTCATGAAAGATGATACAGAGACTACAAAACTCCGTGATTCCCTGGCTATAAAACGGGTAATGTCTTTTGTGTTATGATCACTCCCCGGCCAAACAGCAACATGCAAATTTTCTCCCAAACCATACATTGCGGCCCGAACCAAAGGCATCCAGTTTTCCCAGCAATTCAGCCCTCCTACTGTAAATTGTTTTAGTTTATGGGTTTTGAGGCCGTGACCGTCTCCTTGTGCCCACGTAAGTCTCTCGTCATAGGTAGGTTGTAGTTTACGATGAACAGATTTTATTTCGCCCTTATTACTGATAAATACCAAAGAACAATACAAACTATGACCGCCTCTATCCGGGGCTCGTTCTATAATTCCAAGGTAAACAGCGAGTTTATGTTTCCGGGCTAAATCGCAAATCTCATCAAGATCTCCATTTTCAACCTGAATGGCATTATGCAAATAATGGGCATGTATTTCCTTATTTATTTTTAGATCCCAGGAGGCGCCATCTGTATATGCCAGCCAGAAAGGATACCCGGGTACTAATCCCTCTCCAAAGATTAAGAGTTCGGCATTATTTTGAGCCGCTGTGTGTATAGTTTCCTTTACTTTGGCAATGGTGCCTTTTTGGTCTAACCATACCGGAGAAATTTGTGCCAGTGCTAATTTTAAATGATTCTGCATCAGAATATTCGGTTTAGAACAAGATCTACATCAATCAATAATATACTAAAAACGCCGGCAACTATTATAAACTTAAGAATATTGTGTAGCCATATATAGTCTATTTTCGTCCTGGACTTCCAAAGCAG